>CAZNSB010000017.1:0-23157 GCA_964575155.1 uncultured Planctomycetaceae bacterium
GCCGTGACGCGAGACCTCGTGGGTCTTCCCCCAGATGCCGAAGTAGTACCGGCTGCCCTTGTGCAGCGGGATCCTGGTGTCGTGGCGAAGGCTCTGCCGACGCGTGCCACGCAGCCGCACCGAAGAGCTGCCAGAGCGCTTGACCTTCCGATCGAGCCGGCCTTGGCCCTCCCAGCCGGCGACGGGCTTACGCCCGCCCAACTCCTCGAGGCCGGGGTTCCCGATCAGGTTGTGCCGGCTGCCGACGACGTCCAGGTCCTTCCGCATCGAGGAGGCCCCCGCCGTGTTCGTGATCCGGTACGTGAGCGTCTGGCCCTTGTCGATCTCCGGAACGATGAAGAGGATCTCGTCGTTGCCCGGCTGGTCGGTTGGCGGGATCGCCTCGATCGAGTGGGGGATCTCCCGGCCGGCGCCGTCGTAGACGTGGTAGCCCTTCGGGTTCAGCGTGTTGGCCGGCAGGTTCCGTCCGAAGACCTTGTAGACCGTCATGATGACCGGCCAGTCGGTCTTCTTCTCGGGGGTCGTGTTCGTGATTTCCACGGCCACGTCGTAGTCGCGGAGCGGCGCGGGCTCGGCGGGGGCAGGCGCCCCGCACAGCAGCGCCAGGGCGGCGGCGAGGACGGGGACCGGCCATGCCCGCCGGGGGGCTCGCGTTCGATGATTCATCATGGCTGCGCTCCTCAGCTTTCGAAAGGCCCGAATCCCTGGGTGGATTGGGCCCGGTCTACTTGGCCGGGCGGATGACGAGGCGGTTGCCCAGCCCGGCCTTGCCGACCTGGAAGTGCTCCACGGTCACCAGGCCGAACTTGTCGGCCGTCGCTGTCCCGGAGGCGATCTTCTTCGGATGGGCGGGGTCGGCGAAGTCGAGGTTCTCCCAGGCGTACGTGCTGCCGGGGGTGGCCTTGAAGCGCTTGCACCGCCGCGGGGTGACGTCCACGGTGGCGTCGGACGAGAGGGAGCGGACGTTCATCGCCCACATGTCGGGCTCATCGACGATGTCGTCGGCGTCGTTGCCCTTGGCGAAGTCGTTGCCCGGGGCCGACCACTCCAGCCTGCCGTTGATCACGCCGGCGTCGTCCTTGCGCGGGTCGTCGTTGTTGGAGGCGTTCGCGAAGGCCGGAACCGTCTCGTCGATGCGGATCTTGAACCCGCCCCAGGAGTTGTTCCGCGTGCCGTAGCCGCTCCAGGAGTGCCCGCGCATGTTCCACTGGGCGGCGAAGGGCCGCTTGGACTTCTGGAGGGCGTCGAGGAAGTCCGGCACGGGCTCGAAGACCACGCTGCCGTCGCGCTTTCCGTGGCTGATGAGCAGGTAGGCGGTTTCCTGGCCCATGTTCGCCAGCGACCACTTGGCGTAGTCCTGGTAGTCCCAGACGCCGGAGACCTTCGTGTCGGTGATGGTCAGCCTGCCGTCGGCGTAGGCGTACCGGCGGTCGTACAGCGGGAGGTTCGTGGCGACCGGGCCCCACAGCCTGGCGGCCTGCTTGACCCAGGTGCGGTTGCGCCGGTGGATGGTGGCGCCGGCGGAGTCCACGGTGGTGCAGAAGATGTCCCCCATCCGCAGGGCCCAGGCGTTGCAGGCCGTGCCCCCCATCGAGTGCCCGTGGGCGTTCACCCGGGTCATGTCCACCTTCCAGGGCTGGTTGGCCCTGCCGGCGGCGAGCCAGCTCGCCGACCACCGGACCCGCTGCTCGGCGTAGTTGACCACCCGGTCCTTGGCGCGGTTCATCGTCCCCAGGAACCACGAGCCGCTCTTGTCGCCGTGCCAGATCCACAGGCTCTTGACGTACGGGGCCCCGCTGGGGACGCGGTACGTCCCGCCCATTCCGTGGCCGTAGAACATGACCGGCAGCGGGTCCGTGCCGTTGTATTTGGGCGGCAGGCCGATGCCGAAGTTGTAGGCGTTGCCCTCGCTCAGGGGGTCCCAGGTCGCCCCGTCCATCCAGTGGGTGTAGACGGCCCCGGCCCGGTCGGGGTGCCGCCAGACCAGCACCGCCCCGGGCAGCTCGGCCTTTTCGGCCACCGGGCCGGTCAGGGCCGACATCCGCTTGTGGGCCTCCTTGCCGTCGATGACCGGCACGACCATGTAGTACGCCTTGGCGGGCTTCCTGACGGTGTAGACGAACAGCCCCACGCCCGCAGGCAGCATCGCCTTGGGGTCGTTGGTGGGGTTGTCGTGGATGAAGTACCGGTGGCCGTAGCCGACGGCCTTGGCCGCGTTTTCCAGTGGCGTGACGGGCTGGTCGGTCCAGGGCTTTTGGTCGCCCCTGGGCCGGAGCTTGCGCCGCAGCCTCAGCTCCGACTTGAACACGCCGGAGCCCTCGTCGATGACCGCGAGCTTCTCGCCGGCCGACAGGTTGACCTTCGAGGGCGCCGAGCCGAAGCGGTAGACGGCGTACTTCTCGCCCTTGACGTCGTCGAGTTCCCGGAAGGTGATGAACACCTGCCCTTCGCGATAGAAGGCCTTGAGGTCGGTCACCTTGGACTCGGCCCGCGCCCCCGCGGCCGCCAGGGCGATCGCGCCAGCCAGGACCATGCACTTGACGCTACGGGGCACTTGTCGTCTCCTCGATTTTCGTTCAGTCGTCGTCATCGTCGTCATCGTCGTCATCGTCGTCGTCTTTCCTTTTCCTCCGCTTCTCTTCGCGTTCTTTCCTGTCCTTGTCCGCCTGGAGCCGTCTGGCCCTGGCGTCGAGCCGGTCGGCATAGGCCTTGGGAGGGAACTTCTTCTGCTGGAAGATGCCGGCGCGGACTTGGTCCCAGTCGTCCACGACCTGAACGTCCTTGTGGAGTCGGCGGACCTTTCCGGCGGCCTTGCGGCAGTCCTTGGCCTTGTTCCGGTTGTAGTGGGGGATGAGGAACGCGCGCAGGCCGTTGTCCACGTAGGCCTGGGCGTCGGAGAACTTGTCGCCGATGCCGATGGATACGCCGGGGAACTGGCTGCGGAGCTTCTTCAGCGCGCCGGTCTTGAACTTCCCGCTGTCGAAGATCTCCTTGATCGTGCTGACCAAGAGCGGCGCCCGCGGGAAGCCGTTGCCCGTCAGCCAGTTCTTGCTCTTCTTGGTCAGCAGGTCGGGGCGGTGGGTCAGGTAAATGATGCCATACTGCCGGTGCAGCTCCTTGACGACACGGGCGGCCCCGGGCATGGGCTTGGCCCCGCCGAAGAGCACGCGGAAGAAGCTGGACGCCACGACCGTGTGGTCCAGGTCCAGCACGACGAACCGGGCGTCCCTGGCCCTGGCCGAAACCAGCAGCGGGGTGGGCGAGAGCTTCAGCAGGTTCTCGAAGTCCTTCTCCGGCACGTCCTTGATCTTGACGGCGATCTCGTAGTCGCCGGCCTTGGGGGGCGTCCAGGTGACCTTGGCGAAGCCCTTCTCGTCGCTCTTGACCTCCCCCACGGGCCTCGAGCCCAGCAGGAACTCGACGGTGGCGCCCTTGACGTACTTGACCTTCTTGACCGACAGCAGTTGGGCGACGAGGTCCACCGGCTCGCCGGGGTGGGCGAGGGTGTCGAAGGCGTAGAACAACCCCCCGCCCTGGGCGGCCAGCGTCACCTCGCCGACGACGTCGGCGACGCCCGAGAGGGCTTCCTTCCAGTCTCCGTCGAAGGCGGCGGAGCTGCGGGGCTTCTCGACGGTGATGCATCCCTGCCCGAGGTGCATCGCCGCGACCACGGCGACCGCCGCGAGCAGGCCCGATGCTCCGGGTCCGAGCGTTTTCATGGCGGTTTCGCTCCGTTCGGCCGGTGCGGCCGGCCGCTAATCATTGTATGATGGCCCCCCGGGCAGATAAAGCACCCCCGGGGTGTCGGGGGGAGGAGATGCGGAGACCGTGTTGAGGGCGATTGGGATTGCCGGCAGCCCGCGGCGGAGCGGCAATTCGGCGACGCTTCTGGAGGCGGTGCTGGCGGGAGGGGCCTCGGCGGGGGCGGCGACGGAGGTCGTTCACTTGAATGACCTGAGCTTCCGGGGCTGCCAGGCCTGCCAGCCGTGCGCCGCCGGGGCCACCTGCCGCATCGAGGACGACCTGACGCCGGTGCTGGCGTCGCTGCGCCAGGCGGACATCTGGGTGCTCGCCGCGCCCATCTACTTCGACGGGGTGTCTGGGCAGATGAAGCTGTTCTTCGACCGCCTCTACCATCTGGTCGACGCCGGCGGCGAGATCGCCCCGCAGTTGACGGGTCGCCGAGCCGCCGCCGTCATCGTCACCTATGAGGACAAGCCTCGGGACGATTACCGCGACGTGGCCGACCGGCTGGGCAAGTACCTCTCGTGGATGGGCGAGTTCGGCGCCGTCGAGATCCTGTCCGAGGGCCGACTGGGCGCGGCGGGGGCCGCCGCCGGCAGGCCAAAGCTGCTCGCCGCCGCCCGCGACCTCGGCAAGAGGCTCCACGGGCAGCTTGCCGCCCGCCCCGGCCGGTCCAGCGATATCCCCGGCGCCCGGAAATAACGCCCCCGGGGCCGCGTTAACCATCTCAGAGTCAGGCAATGGATCCGCAGCAGGTCCGGGCAACGATCCGTGCTGCCCGAGCGGGCAGCGAGGAGGCGTACCGGCAGTTCCTGGCGGCCTACGGCCCACGGCTGTACGGTTATTTTTACCGGGCGACGGGGTCGAGTCACGATGCCGAGGACCTGCTGGGCGAATTGATGCTGAGGCTCCTCCGCCGGTTGGGCGAGTACGACGAGCGGGGGAGGTTCGAGCCATGGTTGTTTCGGATCGCCGCCAACCTGGTACGGGACCGGATTCGCCGGGCCAGGGTCCGGCCGCAGATGGCCTCCCTGGAGACCGACGGGACCGGGCGGCTGGCCCTGGGCGAGCGGCTGGCGGGCGCCGAGGAGCGGGCGGACGCCCGGCTGCTGCGGGCGGAGGCCAGGGGCGCCCTGGAGGCGGCCTTGGAGGGGCTGGAGGAGCGGTCGCGCCAGATGGTGCTGCTGCGGCATTTTGCGGGAATGCGTTTCAAGGAGATTGCCGAGATGTTTGAATGTCCGGTGGGCACCGTGCTGGCGAGGGTGCACCGGGCGCTGAAGGCCCTTCGGGCCGCCATGGAAGAGGACGAAGATGGGTAGGTCAAATGAAGATCTCGAGCGCGTCGCGCGCCGGCTCGACGGGGAGAACATCGAGCTGACCGCCTCTCAGCAGGCCCTGGCCCGGCAGGTCGCCGCCGACGCCGCCCGCCTCGCCCGGGCCTTGGACGTCCCCCTGCCCGCCGGAACGCTCCACCGCGTCCACGCCCGCCTGAGGCAGGCGCGACAGCCCGGAAGGGCGAAGTGGCGGATCGGGCGAATGGTTGCGGCCGCCGCCGCGGTTCTGCTGGCCGGCCTGGGCCTGCTGTGGGTCGCCACCGGCGGGCACCGCCCGCGGCCCCAGATCGCCCCGGAGGTCTACGTCCGGGAATTCCTCAAGGCCCCCAGCCCCAACTTCCAGGCCTGCGTCGCCGTGATCGAGGAAGAACTGGCCGCCGCTCAGGTCCGCCTGGCCTGGGGCGAGCCCCCCGAGCTGGAGGTGGCCCTGGCAGGGCTGGAAGAGGAGCTGCAACAGTCGCTCGCGGGGGAGGACGCCTCCAGCGACGAGGCCGTCTGGCAACAGTGGATGGAGTCCCTCTAAACACGGGAAAGAGGCAAGCCATGTCGAAGAAGCAACTGTTCATGCTGGCGTCGTGCGTTCTGATCGCGGCAATGGTGCTGTGCGCGTTGGGTCCGGCCCCCGCCGCCGATCGCCCGGGACCGACCGTGAAACCCCGTCGGCCCAGGCTCCCGGGCAACGCCCGGAAGGAGGCCCGCCCGGGGCACAGGGGGCCGTGGCTGAGCCACCGCCGACAGCTTTCCGCGGAAGAGACCGAGGAGATCATGGCCTTCATTAAAGAATACGCGCCGAGGGCCTACGAGCCGCTGAAGCAACTGCTGGAGACGAACCCCCGCCGCGCCCAGCCCCTGCTGCGCCGCATGTATCGGCTGTACCTCCGCGTCCAGGCGTATCCCCCCACGGTCCGCGCCGCCGCCGTCAACAGCCACATGCTCAACCTCCCCATCTTCAAGGCCCTGGGAGATCTCCGCCGGGCCAAGGACCCGCAGGAGAAGAAGCGCCTGGGCGACCACCTGCGGGAGCTGGTGGCCCAGCGCTTCGACCACGACCAGGTCGTCAGGGAATACGAGGTCGAGCGCCTGGAGAAGCGGCTGGCCGATTTCAAGGCGGAGGTCGAGCGCCGCCGCAAGAACCGGCAGAGAATCATTGACAAGATCATCAGGGAGATGCTTGAATCGCCCGCTCCCGCCGCTCCGGCTCGTCGTCGCCGGCCGGGGGAGTAGCCCTGCTCCGACGCCCGATGCCCCGCCCGCCCGCACCCGGGGGAGGCGCGCACATTCTCACGCCCCGCGGGGGGATGTCCGCTACAATAAACGTATGGCCGCCTACGAGGTCAGCGTGTCGGCGTCGTTTCGGGCCCGGCACAGCGTGGCGCTTCCGGACGGGACCATGGAGCCGGCGCACGAGCACGACTGGCAGGTCGTCGCCGTCTTCCGTGCCCCGGGGCTGAACGACGACGGCTTCGTGGTCGACTTCCTCGCCGTCCGGGAGGCCTTGGCGGCGGTGACCGGGGAACTGGCCGGGGCGGACTTGAACCAGGCCCTCGGGGCCCACGCCTCCGCCGAGCGCCTCGCCGAGCATCTCGCCGCCGGCCTGGCCGCGGCGATGCAGCGCGAGCTTCACTGCCTCCGCGTTCGCGAGGGGCCGGGGTGCTGGGCGGCGTTTTACCCCGGCGCCGCCGGCCCGCGGGGTTGACGCTTAGCCCCGGCGACGCGTAGGATGGCGCCGGCGCCGTATGGGAGCCGAACATGGACTTCAAGTGCGACAAGTGCGACCGGGAAGCCACTGTCCGCATCACCGAGATCAAGGACGGGCAGAAGATCGAAAAGCACCTCTGCCAGGACTGCGCCGCCGCCGAGGGCATTACCATCAAGGCCCAGGTGCCCCTGGGCAAGCTGCTGGAGGGGCTGCTGCTTCAGTCGCATGCGGACAAGGAGCTGGCCCGGCTGAAGTGCGAGGTCTGCGGGATCACCTTCCTGGAGTTCCGCCAGCAGCAGTTGCTGGGCTGCCCCAACGACTACCACGCCTTCGAGGAGGTCCTGGTGCCGCTGCTGGAGCGGGCCCACGAGGGCGCGTGCTGCCACGTCGGCAGGGTCCCGGCGGATGCGGCCGCCGGCGAGCGCAGGCAGAACGAGCTGCTCCGTCTGCGCGGGCAGTTGAAGGAGGCGGTCTCTCACGAGGACTATGAGCGTGCGGCGGAGCTGCGCGATCGCATCAAGCGGTTGGAGGGATCGTGAACCTCGCTGAACTGGCACAGCGTCCGGCGGGCTGGCTGCGAGAGGCGGGCCCGGTGGGCGACGTCGTCGTCTCCAGCCGGGCGCGACTGGCACGCAACCTGGCGGGAATGCCCTTCCTCAACCGCTGCACCGAGGGGCAGGTCCGCGAGATCGCCGAGCTGCTGCGCCGGACCCTCATGGACCTGGCCCTTGCCGGGGAGAAGCTGTACGTGGACATCGAGGGCGCCGACCCCCTGGACCGCCAGTTGCTGGTCGAGCGGCATCTCATTTCCCGGCAGCACGCCGAGGCCACCGGGCCTCGCGGGGTCGTCATCGCCGGCGGGGAAACCGTCGCCCTCATGGTCAACGAGGAGGACCATCTCCGCGCCCAGGTGCTCGCCGGCGGGCTGCAACTGGAGTCCTGTTACGAGGGGGTCCGCCGCTGCGACGAACTGCTGGAGAAGCCGCTGAGCTTCGCCTTCTCCAGCCGGTTCGGATATCTCACCGCCTGCCCCACCAACGTGGGGACGGCCCTGCGGGTCAGCGTGATGATGCACCTGCCGGCCCTGAAGATGACGGGGCAGTTGGAAAGGGCCCTCCGCGCCGCCCGCGACATGCACCTGGCCGTTCGCGGGCTCTACGGGGAGGGCACCGAGGCCGTCGGGGACCTCTTCCAGGTCTCCAACCAGATCACCCTGGGCAAGAGCGAAGAGGAGATCGTCGAGGACTTCCGCGACCGGATGGTCCCGCCCATCATCGAGTACGAGCGCCGCGCGCGGGAGGCGCTGGTCAAGAACCGCCGGATCGCGCTGGAAGACCGGGTCCACCGCGCCCTGGCGGTCCTCCGATCGGCCAGGCTGATCTCCTCCGAGGAGACGATGTACCTGCTGAGCCACCTTCGGCTGGGGCTGAGCCTGGACATGGTGGAGGGGGTCACCCGCGAGCAGATCAGCGAGCTGGCGCTGCTGACCCAGCCGGCGCATCTGCAGCGGCTGCTTCAGCGCGACCTGGGGCCGGCGCAGCGCGGCCGGGCGCGGGCCACGATGATCCGGAAAGGCCTCGCCCCGGGCTGAGGGCAGGGCCGCTGGACTTCTGCAAATCCCCCCTGGCGGGTGCTGAGACAATCGAGTATAAGACCGGGCCGGTTGACGCAGGCGGGTAACCCGGCGGTTCGAGGCTGCGGATGATTCAACTGGGCACGATTGCCGCGATTGGCTTTGAGGATTTCAAACCGGCGGAGTGGCTGGAATGTTACCGCCAGTTGGGCTGCGAGGTTGTGCAGGCCTACCGCAACCAGGCACGCCAGGTCTCCCTCCAGGAAATGCAGGACGCCATCGCCGCCGGCGGGATGCCCTGCGACAGCCTCCACGGCGTCTTCGGAGAACAGTTCGACCCCTCCAACCCCGACGAGGCCGGGCGGACATTCGCCGTCAACGCCTACAAGCACGAGGCCGAGCTCTGCAGGGCGCTGGGCGGGACCATCGTCGTGGTGCACTGCTCCACCATCCGCCCCCAGGGCGTGCCCCCCCCCGAGAGGGCTCTCCGGTTCGAGCAGCTCAAGAAGTCCGTCGCCGAGCTCGGCCGGTTCGGAGCCGCCTGCCAGGTCACCTACGCCTTCGAGAACCTCCCCGGGTATCACGCCATCGGGCAGGACGTGGGCGAACTGGCCCAGGCCCTGGCGGAGGTCGACGCGCCGAATACCGGCATGTGCTTCGACAGCGGGCACGCCAATATGGTCGGCGACCCCGTCGCCGCCGTCGCCGAGGCCGCCGGGCAGATGGTCTACTGCCACGCCTCCGACAACTCCGGCAAGGCCGACGAGCACGAGATGATCACCTACGGCACCATCGACGCCGAGGGCCTGGCCCGGGCCCTCCGCGCGATCGGCTACAGCGGCACCTTCATGCTGGAGGTCTTCTACCCCGCCAGCCGCCTCCGAGAGCTCGTCGCCGAGGGCGCCGGCGAACGCCTCGCCCGGATCCTCCGCATCGCCAACGGCGGGGAGACGTGACCTCGGCCGGGGGCCAGGCCCGACGCGCGGATGCTCCTACTCCGACAGCGCCGCCAGGAGCCGGCGGCGGGCGGCGCGGAACTCGGCGGGGTCGAGGGTGTACCTCCGGAAGCTGCGGACCACCGATTCCATGATTCGCTCGGCCTGCTCCGGCGACTTGGCCGCCAGCAGCCTAAGCAGCTCGTAGTCCTGGATCCCCTCGAGCATGGCCTCGTGGCGGATCGAGTCCAGCACCCCGCCCGGGCCCGGATACACGATGTAGCTGTCGCCCGGCGGCAGCGAGTGCCCGTCGATCGTCTCGACGTCCTCGAAGACGTTCTCGCGCGTCCAGTAGTTCCAACCCCAGTGCAGGTACCCGGTCGCGCCGTACCGGGCGTTGACCCACGGCAGCAGCCGGACCTTCAGCAGGTCGTAGTCGATGAAGCGGTTCATGTAAGGCCGGCGAGGCCCGAGGCAGGTGTAGAACCACACCTCGTCGCCGGCGGCCTGCCGGCGCTGATAGAAGTCCAGCTCCTTGCCGTAGAGGTCCAGTTGCGGCACCCACACGTCCACGGCCCCGACGAGCTCGCCGGTGCGCACGGCGTCCACGATCTTGAGCTTCGGCCCGTGGCGCCGGACCGCCGCGGACAGCTCCTTGTAGCGGTGGTAGTTCTTGCCCGTGGGCTCGTCCATCAGGTGCTGCACGTACATGTCCAGCCAGCCCTTCTCTTCCAGGTGCCCCTGGAGGGCCGGGAGAAACTTTGCCAGGAAGCCCTCGTGCTCCCGGCTCCAGGTGCTGACGCGCCTGCGCACCGCCTTGCCCTTCTCCACCACCCAGATCGCGGACTTGTGATCCGTCGTGCCGTAGGGGCCCGCGCACAGGTGCCCGCCCTCGATCCGGCCGATCACCCCCGCGTCGATGAAGGCCTGCACCCACCGGTCGAAAAGCGTGAAGTCGAAGGCCAGCTCGCCCTTCCGCCCGGCCTTGAACCGGATGAGGTAGAACAGGTGCGTGAGGATCACGCTCTGCCGGTGGGCGGCCATGTTCCGGGCGCAGGCGCTCAGCCGCTGCCAGTACCGCGGGTCGGTCAGCACCCAGGGAAAGTCGATGAACCGCTCCATGTTCTTGCGGTCCAACGACATCCAGTTGGTCACCCACAGCGTTCGCTCTTCCGGCAGGACGGCGGGGTATACCTCGACGCTCAGCGGGAGGATGACGGCCTGGCGCTCGGTGTGGAAGACGGCCCGGCCGGTGTACACGCCGGCCTTCGCCCCCTTCGGAATCCGAAGGGTCATCCACACCGGCTGGGTGGTGAAGGCCGGGACGTCCCGGCGGGAGTCCTCCAGCAGCGGGTCAGGGAATCGCGCGGGCGCCCTGCGCAGGGCCGACCGGTCCGAGTTCCTGCGGACAGGGACGAAGCCCACCCGACGTGCCCGCGGCGGGGGGATGGTCGATCCGTCATCGGCGAAAAGCGGCCCGACCTCCCATTCCAGCCCCTTGAGGGGCTCCCCGGCCCGGAGGGCGAACTGGGCGGAGATCACCTCGTTCCGCGCCGCCTCCAGCACCAGAGTCTCCGGGCGGCGGGGAGGGCGGGTGTCCTCGAAGACCTTGACCATCGAGTCCACCTGCCAGACGTGCATGCCCGGGCCCGTGACCTCGTAGGTCTCGCAGCCGGTCATGGCCCCCGCCGCCAGGACGGTGAGCGTCGCGGCGAGGCTGCCGATCGGGGCGGGCGCCGAACAGCGCATCGTGCGTGCTCCTCTTGCCGCCGGGGGCCCTAAGCGCCCCGCCGGTGCCTCCTGGCCAGGGGGTGGGCCTTCTCGTACGCCGCCTTCAGACCGGCGGTGGTCAGATGGGTGTAGATCTGCGTGGTCGAGATGCTCTTGTGCCCCAGCAGCTCCTGGACGCTGCGGAGGTCGGCGCCGCGGTTGAGCAGGTGCGTGGCGAAGCTGTGGCGGAGGGTGTGCGGCGTGACGCCGGCGGGAAGCTGCGCCTGGCGGATGTACTTGGTCAGCATCCGCCGGACCGACCGCCCGCTCAGCCGGCCGAGACGCCTGTTCACGAACAGCGCGACCGGGCCATCGCCGTCCGCCCCCCCACGCAGCCGCAGGTATTCCTCGATGGCCTCCGCCGCGACCGAGCCCAGCGGCACCAGCCGCTCCTTCTTCCCCTTGCCGCGGACGTGCAGCGTCCCGCCGGGGGAATCGAGGTCCTCGAGGTTCAGCCCGGTCAGCTCGCTGATCCTCAGCCCGGCGGAGTAGATCGTCTCCAGGATGGCGCGGTCGCGTGCGGCGAGCATGCGTTCGGCGGCGGTGACGGGCCGGTCGGGTCCGCGGCGGCGCAGGGCCGCCAGCGGCGCCTCCAGCAGCGCCGCGACCTGCGACTCGTCGAGGCACTTCGGCAGCCGGCGATCCTGCTTGGGCGTGCGGATCGGCACCACCGGGCTGGCGGAAATCCGCCCGCCCCGGGCCAGGAACTTGTACAGGCTGCGGAGGGCGGCCAGCTTCCTGGCGACGGTGGACTTGGAGTACTCGCTGCCGCGGAGCGCGACCAGGTAGGCGCGGACGTCCGCCGGCCTGACCGCCAGCAGCCGCTGCGTCAGGCTGGGGGCGTCCGGCTCCTCGGCCGCCGGCCGCCCGCCGCTGCCGGCCAGGAAGCCGCAGAACTGCGCCAGGTCCTGCTGGTACGCCCGCACCGTGTGCGCCGAAAAGTTCCGCTGCTCGGCGAGATGCTTCAGGAAGCCGCGGACGATAGGTATCGCGACCATGTCTCGGTGTTTCCTACGACGCTCCGTCCATTGTTACACAATCGGCCCGCCTCGCCCAAGCCCTTTAGGCGCTTGAGCCCCGACCCAGCCGACCAGTCTTGACGACGACGGATGCCGACGATAAGGTCTCCAGCGCCGTTGTGAAGAGGGTACCCTGTGGCCCGAAAGTCAGGTCGGCGGCGAGCCCGATCCCGTAATAAGCTTTTTACCTTTTGGGTAAAAGCCACTTGACAAGGCTGCTTTCGCGGGGTAGACTATAGGCAGCAGACCCAGTTGAACTTCGAGTTCACGAACAACAAGATGGAACGTCTGTACTACGACCCCGGCGAGACTGGCGGGTTTGGACGCAATGTCGTCCGTGCCTTTAGGAAGGTGATGGGCATTATTGCCCAGGCCAGAGACGAGCGGGATCTATACGCTCTTAAGTCCTTGCGGTTCGAGAAGTTAAGAGGCGATCGCGCCGGTCAGCGTTCCTTGCGCCTGAACGATCAATGGCGGCTCATCGTGACGATCAGGAAACGTCCCGATGGCCACACGGTTGTCGTCATCGACATTGACGACTACCACTGAAAGGTTGGGGAGGCGAGACATGGACAGGCACAGGCGACCAGCAGAGGTCTTTCCGCCTGGCGAGTACATTGGCGATGAGGTTGAGGCCCGGGGCTGGACCCAGGAAGATTTTGCGCGAGTCCTGGGGCGTCCCTTGAAGACGGTCAATGAGATCATTACGGGGAAGAAGCAGGTTACCGCGGCGACGGCGATCGAGTTGGCTGGGGCGTTTGGCACCTCCCCGGATCTGTGGCTGAATCTGGAGTGTGCGTATCGACTCTCGCTGCTGTCGAAGATCGAAGCTTCGGTTGCTCGTCGCGCCAGGCTCCACTCGGTCGTCCCGGTCAGGGAACTCGTGACGCGACAGTGGATCCCGAAGATCCCTCTGGCCGATCTGGACGGCCTCGAGAGGGCGGTGTGCCAATTCCTCTCCATACGGACCATCGACGAGAGCCCAAAGGTTCGGTTTGCCGCCCGAGTGGCCGCTAAGGGCGAGAAAGACAGGCGCGCTCAACTCGCCTGGGTTTGCCGTGTCAGGGCGCTGGCGGGCGAAATGCGCGTCGCGCCGTATTCCACGAGTGGGCTCGCCGCTGCTGTCTCCGAACTCCCGCATTATTCGACGGATTTGAGCAGGATCTCGAAGCTGCCTTTCGTTCTTGCCAAGTGGGGGGTACGGCTGCTGTTTGTTCCCCCTCTCAGGTCGTCGAAGATCGACGGCGCAGCACTGTGGCTCGATAGCCGCTCTCCTGTTGTTGCCCTTTCCCTCCGGCTCGACCGTGTTGACTACTTCTGGTTTACTCTGATGCACGAGCTTGCGCACGTCCTACGCCGACACGCGAAAGGGGCGAGTATTGTCGACAACAGCCTTGTGGGGAGAGGGTTCGCAGGACCGGATAACAGACAACGTGAAGACGCGGAGGCGAACAAGCTCGCCGCCGCTTGGCTGATTCCGCCTGCGGCGTTTGCACAACTGGCAAGCCGGGTTCGGCGCAGCCAGGGGCGCTTGAGCCGCCAGGCGGCCATAGCGTTCGCCTCGAAGGTTCGTGTCCACCCCGGCATCGTCGTCGGACGCCTGCAGCACCAAGGCTTATTGCCGTGGACCCATTTGCGGAACCTTCTCGACAAGGTGAGGGGTATCCCCGAAGCAGACGGTGTCCTGGACGCAATTCCCCAGAAGCTTGCCAGGTGAGACTCGTTTTCGGGCTTTCCTGATGGGCGCGGGCGGTATAGGGGCGCCACCACGGGGTTGCGTGTATCTGTCCCCGCAGCCCCTTTCCGGTTCGGCTCGCGGGCGTGTTCGTTGACGTAAGGGCGTTCTGCCCGGTGGGAGGAGCCGGGCAGCGCCGCAGGCGCCAACATCGCCGGGCTCGCCGGCGCGATGGTCGGCGCGGGCGGGTTCGCCGATACCTGCGGGCACGGGGCGGGTTGCAGTGGGGTAAACGACCGAACGAGTAGCGGCATTGGAGCCTTCATGATTTCCTCCGTTCGTGCTTTCCTCGTCTGCTTGCTGATCGCGTGTGGCTCGGTGTCCTCCCCCGGCGGGGAGGGCCGGCCGGCACCGGCGGTGGTGGCTTCGCGCCCGGGCCCGCCCAGCCGACCCGCCAGCGCGCCGGCGACGATGCCGGCCACCCGGCCGGCGGTGCCGATGATCTGTCTGTTCCCCGTTCCGGCGTCTCGTCCGACGACGGGCTCGGCGCCGGCCGGGCCCACCGGGTCCGTCTGCCGGGCCGCGCTGGAGTGGCTCGACCGGGCCGGGCCCATGGCCGAAAGACTGGCGCCGATCGCGGAGAAGGCGGCGGATCGGCTGCTGGCCGGAGGGACGCTCTACGTCGGCGGCAACCCGGGGCTGGCGGATGAGTTCGATTACCGCGCGGGCGCCTTCCCCTTCGAGAAGGTCTGGTGGGGGCAGACGCTGAAGGAAAACGACGTCCTGATCGTTGGCAGCTTTCGCCCCAACGAGACGGCCTGCTCGCACTCGCGGATCGACGTGATCGCCCGCGGCGACAAGCGTGTGGCGAAGGGCCTGGTGATCCACCTGGCGGGCCACCGCTGGGCGCAGGTCGACCGGGCGGTGGACATGGTCCATCGCCGCTGGTGGGGCGACCGGCTGCACCTGGTGGACACGGGCGCCCCCGAGGGCGGCTCGCTGGAGGCGCTGTGCGTGGGGCAGTTGTCGACCACGGCCCTGGCGTGGGCGCTGCACGGGGAGATCATCTCGGCGGCCACCCGAAGGGGAAAGACGCTGGCGACCTACGCCAGCGACTGGGAGCCCGGCGGCCGGGCGTGGGACGCCTCCGTCCGGGGCAGGCACGAGCACCCCAAGTACAAGGTGCCCCCGATCCCGGCGGGGAAGATCGCCCGGGAGTACCTGAAAACCTGCCGGGGGCAGGTCGCCGATTTCCTCGCCACCCAGGCGCAGCAGGTCCGCCTGGCCGGGCGGCGCATGGCCAGGTGCATGAAGGCCGGCGGCGTGGTCTGGGCGGTGTTCAGCGGACACATCCACCCCCGCGGGGCGGTCGCGCCCAGGGAGCTGACGAAGCTCAAGATGTTCGGGCGGACCTACGAGTGGGGCCGGACCGCCCGCCGACTGCCCGTCGGCGACATGGTGCTGTACCTGGGATACCTGCGCTACCCCACCCGGGCGGTCTGGTCGGCCGCCGAGCGCGGGTGCGAGATGGTGGTCGTGTCTGTGGACGACGGCCGGACCGACAAGCACCTCACCCACCTCCGCGGATGCTGGAAGGACTTCGACACCGTCATCAACCTGCCGAACTACCCCATCCGCGTGCTGGCGTCCTCCGGAGTGGTCCAGACGCCGCAGTGGTACGCCCTGATGGCCGAAACCCTCGCGGCGGCCAAGGCGGCGCCATGACTTGCCCGCCGTGGTATAATCTCCGATAGGTTCGGCACGGCCGTTGAGGAGCCAAATCCGTATGACCGAAATCGTCTTCCAGGTCGAAGAGGACCCCGATGGCGGCCTGACCGCCCGGGCGGTCGGGGCGGCCATCTTTACCGAGGCCGACAGCGTCGAGGAGCTGCGCGCGAACGTTCGGGATGCCGTCCTCTGTCACTTTGATGATCCCGAGCAGCGCCCGAAGATCGTGCGCCTCCATTTCACCCGAGACGAGGTCATGGCCTTGTGAAACTGCCGCGGAATCTGTCGGGGGGCTGCTCTGGCCAAGTCGCTTCGGCGGCTTGGCTATGACCTCACCCGCCGGACGGGTAGCCACATGAGGCTGACCACGACGGCCGGCGGGGAACACCACGTCACCATTCCCGATCACGCCCCCCTGAAGGTCGGCACGCTCAACAGCATTCTGCGCGACGTGGCCGCCCACGCGAACCTGTCGCGCGACGAGCTGCTCGCAGAGCTCTTCTCTTGATCCGCTGCTTTGGGAGACGCCGGCCGCTCAGCCGAACTGGTAGTGCTTCTTTACCGGCTCGGCGACGTCCCAGACGCAGTCCAGCCCCTCGGGAAAGACGACGAGGTCGCCGGGGCCGAAGGAGACGCTCTGCCCGCCCCCGGTGACGGTGACCCTGCCTTCGAGGACGTAGCAGGTCTCCTTCTGGTCGTAGTGCCAGTCGAACTTGCTCGGCTCGCACGTCCAGACGGGCCAACCGGTCATCTGCTCGATCTGCTCTTCGCTGGGCTTGCTGACTTCGATCTGGCTCATGGTATGCGATTCCTTTCGCCGGCCGCCGGCGACGCCCCTCCCCGACAAGGGTGGATGACGGGATTCGAACCCGCGACCCCCTGGACCACAACCAGGTGCTCTTACCAACTGAGCTACATCCACCGTGAAAACCGCCCGTCGGGTATCAGGCGAGCGACCAACTAGAGTTATCGGCGCCGCGGCCGCCCTGTCAAGACACAACCGTTCCCTTCGCGGAGGGCAAGGCCCACGGACCCGCCTGCCGGCGGGTGGCGATCCGTGGGCTTCAGGGGCTTCGTGTGCGGTCGCCGCGTTTCCGGGGCGTCAGAACCACCAGGCGGCGCCGGCTTTTTGCCGGATGATGACGCCCTTGAGGTATTCGACGGCCTTCGCCAGGCCCTCGTTGAGGCTCATGAGGGAGTCCTCGTGCTCGATGCTGAGCACACCGTCGTAGCCGTAGACCCGGAGCATGCTCACGAAGGGTTTCCAGAAGTCGTCCCCGTGCCCGTAGCCGCAGGTCCGGAAGATCCAGGCGCGGGTCTTCAGCTCGCCGTAGCTCTTGATGTCGAGGTTGCCGGTGATGCCGGAGTTCCGCGGGTCGATCGCGCAGTCCTTGGCGTGGACGTGGAAGATGCACTTGTTCTCGCCGAGGAAGCGGGCGGCCTCTACGGGATCGATCCCCTGCCAGAAGAAGTGGGAGGGGTCGAGGTTCGCGCCGAGCTGCTTTCCGGCGGCCTTGCGGAGGCGGACGATGTCCTCGGGGTTGTGGACGACGAACCCCGGGTGGGCCTCGAAGGCGATTTTCACGCCGTGTCTGGCGGCGAAGGTGTTCTCCTTCTTCCAGAAGGGGATGAGCACCTTGTTCCACTGGTAGTCGGCGATCTCGGCGTAGTCGTCCGGCCAGGGGCAGGTGACCCAGTTGGGGGTCTTGTCGCCCGGGCAGCCGCCGGGGCAGCCGGAGAAGTTGATCACCACCGTGTTGAACTCCGCCGCCAGCAGCACCGCCTCGCGGTGGGCCCTGGCGTGGGCGGCGGCGATCCGCTTGTTGGGGTGGATGGGGTTGCCGTGGACGGCGATGCCGGCGACCTCGAGCCCCCGGCCGGCGATCTTGGCCCTGAGGGTTTTCAGCTTGGCCTTGTTTCGGTGGATGCCGGCCAGCCGCCACGGGTCGCCGGGGTAGCACCCCGCCGGCAGCTCGATGGCGTCGAGGGCGAGCTTCTGGCAGTAGTCCAGCGCCTCGTCGAGCCTCATTCCGCCGAAGAGTGCCGCCATGACGCCGAGTTTCATCTCCGTGCTCCTTATCGTGGGGTTGGTCTTCTTGCCCTTGAGGACGTCGGTTCATTATCCCGGCGGCTTCGTCGGATGCAAGCGGGCGGGCGAAATAACGTCGATCTCGGCCGCCTCAGCGTTCTTCAAGGCCGCGGAATGTCTCCGGGTTGGCGTCGGCGACGGCGCGAAGGATGCCGGCGGCGGTGTCGGGGCTGACGGACAGTACGTGCCGGCTTGCTTTCAGGGCGTCCACTGCCCGCAGCCAAAAGTCCTCGGCGCTGGTCATACCAAGATTCCTTCGCTGCTGGCCTGGCGGTAGAGGGGGAATTCCTGGGCCTCGTACTTGGCCACGTCCACGGGGATGACGTCGATGGGCTGACCGAGATCCAGGACCAGCGGATACAACACGTGGATACAGGTGCGCAGGTCTTTCCCGAAGGCCACCGGCCCGGTCAGGAGCACCAGCAGGTCGATGTCGCTGTCGGGCGCGGCGTCGCCGCGGGCCTCGGAGCCATAGAGAATGACCCCCCGCAGCCGGTCGCCGAAGGCAGCTTGCAGTGCCGACTTGACTCGCCTGAGCAGTTCGTCGCGATCCATGTCCAATCTCGATGGAGAGGCAGGGCCAGATTCCGAAAGAATGGCCCAGGCAGCATTATACCGTCGGCGCCGGGTCACGCCAGTCGTGGGGGGTTGCTTGCGGCTCTGCCGTTGGGGGGCCCACGGCCTGAGGCGGCCTTTGCCGGACCCGGGGCGTACCCTTATAATCACGGCTACATTTGGCCGAGGGCGTTTCCGCGGGAAGGGAGCGATGCGATGGCGGTTCTTCTGGTTCTGGCCGGCGCGATGCAAGCCGGCGGGCAAGTTTCGCCTCGACGACGGTCGGCTGGGCGCCGGCATTGACAAGGCCTGCGGGGATGGATACATAGGGGTTGATGTTGCGTTTGGGTGGCCTCCGCAGGGAGGCCTGCGGAGCATGTCACGCCATTCGGGCCTGGAAGGAGTCGCGTCGTGTCGGGTCTGTGGATCATCGTGGTCACGTTCGTGGGGTACCTGATCGCCTACCGCACCTACGGCCGGTTCCTGGCGCGGAAGATCTTCCGGCTGGACGATGAGGCCCCGGTGCCGTCGCGACTGCTGGCCGACGGGATGGACTACGTGCCGACCCGGAAGGGGATCATCTTCGGCCACCACTACACGTCCATTGCGGGCACGGGTCCGATTGTGGGTCCGGCCATCGGGGTGATCTGGGGGTGGGTGCCGGCGCTGATCTGGGTGTTCGTCGGTTCGATCGTGATGGGCGCGGTTCAGGACTTCGGGGTGCTGGTCATCTCGATGCGGAACCAGGGCAAGAGCCTATCGGAGATCACCGCCCGGTACGTCAACCCCCGGGCCCGGACGCTGTTCTTCCTGATCGTGTTCCTGGCGCTTCTGATCGTCATCGCGATTTTCGGGGTGGTCATCGCGGCGGTCTTCGCCATGTATCCGGCGTCGGTCTTCCCGGTCTGGTGTGAAATCCCCATCGCCGTCCTGCTGGGGCTGGCGGTGTATAGGTGGAAGGCCAACCTGGCCCTGGCGACGGTGGTGGCTGTCGCGGCCATGTACGCGACCGTCGTGTGCGGGCATTGCCTGCCCCTGACGATGCCGGAGGTCGCCCTGGGCCCGGTGGCCGTCCCCGCCACCGGCGCGTGGGTGTTCGTCCTGCTCCTCTATGCCTTCGTGGCGTCGGCGATCCCGGTGACGGCGCTGCTCCAGCCGAGGGATTACATCAACGCCTGGCAACTGTTCGTGGCCATGGGGCTACTGGTCGCCGGGGCGGTCGGCAGCGCCATCACCACCGGCCTGCCCCTCGTGGCCCCGGCGTTCAACGCCTCGCCGGCCGGGGCGCCCCCGGTCTGGCCGTTCCTGTTCGTAGTGGTCGCCTGCGGGGCGGTCTCCGGGTTCCACAGCCTGGTGGCCTCGGGCACCACGTCCAAGCAGATCCGCCGGGAGGGCGACGCCCTCTTCGTGGGCTACGGGTCCATGCTCATGGAGGGCGCTCTGGCCGTGCTGGTGATCGTGGCGGTGGCGGCGGGGATCGGGATGGCCTACGAGAAGTCCGGGACGGTGTTCACCGGCGCGGCAGCGTGGAATCAGCACTACGCCTCCTGGTCCGCAGCGGGAGGGCTGGCGTCCAAGATCGACGCCGTGGTGATCGGGGCGAGCAACATGATGGCCACGCTGGGCATCCCCAAGGGGATCGGGATCGTCATCATGGGCGTGTTCATCGCCTCCTTCGCCGGCACCACGCTGGACACGGCCACACGAATCCAGCGGTACGTCATCTCCGAGCTGGCGGCGAGCTTCCGCGTCCGCCCGCTGGGCAACCGCTGGTTGGCCACGGCCGTGGCCGTGGGCACCGCGGGCGCGCTGGCATTTGCCACCGGGGCCGACGGCAAGGGGGCCCTGAAGCTCTGGCCCATGTTCGGGGCGGTCAACCAGCTTCTGGCGGCCCTGGCCCTGCTGGTGGTCCTGCTGTACCAGAAGCGCCGCAGCGCGTGGAGCTACTTCCTCACGCTTCTGCCCTGCCTGTTCATGCTGCTGCTGACCACCTGGGCGATGGTCGCCAACGAGGTGAGCTTCCTCCGCGCCAAGCAGCCCAGTTGGCCGCTGATCGTCGTCAACGCCCTGACGCTGCTGCTGGCGATCGCCCTGGTCGTGGAGGCCTCCGTGGTCCTCTTCCGGGCCCGCCGGGCGGAGGGCAGCGGCAGCGCCTGCTGAAGGCCGCGCAGACGGGCGCTTTCGACCGGCCGCCGAAAGCGGGGGCGTCGGAATTACCGCTGGCCCTGCCGCACCCTTTCGGATAGGGTCGCCCCCCTCACCGAGACGGCGACATGGAATACCTGCCCTATATCCTCCTGGTCGCCACCGGCATCCTGGCCGGGTTCCTGGGCGGGCTGCTGGGGATCGGCGGCTCCAGCATCATGCTGCCGGCCATGGTGTGGATCCTCGGCGAGTTCAACGACGCCGGCGTCCGCCAGATCAACCAGTACCAGGCCGCCGCCATGATCGTGAACTTCCTGCTGATCCTCCCCGCCGTCCTCGCACACGCCCGGAAGCGCGCCATCTGGACGCGAATGTGGGCGTACATGGCCCCGGCGGCCGTGGCCGGAATCCTCCTCGGCGTCCAGGTCAGCTATCTGATCGAGAGGAAGTACCTCCAGTGGACCGTGGGGGCGTTCTTCCTGTACGTGGTGGCTCACAACATCGACCGGCTGGTCCGGGGCCAGCCGGTCGAGGGCCTGTCTCGCGAGCAGGTGGAGGCGGGGGCGGCCTGGGGCAAGCTGGCGATCGGCTTTCCGATGGGCGTGGCCGCCGGGCTGCTCGGCATCGGCGGGGGCTCCCTGGCCGTCCCCGCGCAGCAGATCGCCCTGAAGGTGCCCCTGCGCAACGCCATCGCCACCTCGGCGGCCACCATCGCCGCCGTCAGTTGGATCGGCGCGATCTCCAAGAACCTCCAGCTCGGGGCCAACGGCTCCGCCGCCCGCAGCCTGCTGCTGGCGGGGTGCCTGGCCCCCACGGCCATGATCGGCGCCTACCTCGGCGGAAACCTCACCCACGCCCTGCCCCTGCGGATCGTCCGCGCCGCCTTCATCGCCCTCATGCTCGCCGCCGCCGCAAAGATGTTCGGGTGGATCTGAACCGACAGGTTAGAGGTGAGAGGTTAGAGGTCAGAGTGCGCCGGGTTAGGCCATGGCGCCTGCCTCGTTCACTTTCACCTCTCACCTCTCACCTCTCACCCGGGCCTGCTGCTTCCGCTGGGCTTCGATGTGCCGCATAATCTGTCCTCGTGGAATCGGATCCGCAACAGGCCTCCGAGCGGGAGCACTTCTTCGGTGCGGCCAGGCTGGTGGCCGCCCTGACGCTGGGGTCGCGCCTCCTGGGCATGGTCCGCGACATGGCCATCTGGGCCTTCGGCGCCACCCGCCTGACCGACGCCTTCTGGATGGCCTTCTCCATACCCAACCTCTTCCGCAGGCTCTTCGGCGAGGGGGCGCTGTCGGCGGCGTTCGTGCCCGTCTTCACCGAAGTGGCCGAGACCCAAGGCTGGGAGAGGGCCCGGCGGGTGCTGGCCAACGCCGCGGGCCTGCTGGCCGTCCTGCTGGCCGGGCTGGTGGTGATCGGGGAGGTCGGGCTGTGGCTGTGGCTGGCGCTGGGGCGCCCGCCGGCCGACTGGCAGCTCCTGGGCCAACTGACCATGATCGTGCTGCCCTTCATGTTCACCATCTGCCTCTTGGCGCTGGCGTCGGCCGCCCTCAACTGCAAGGGCCACTTCGCCTACCCTGCCTTCGCGCCCATCCTGCTGAACGTATTCCTCATCGCCGGCGCCTTCTGCGCCCACCGCTTCTGCGGCGGGGCCGACTGGAAGGGGATGTTCGCGCTGTCGGCGGCGGTGATCGTGGCGGGGATCGCGCAGCTCGTCGGCGTGGTGTGGCTGCTGCGCTCGGTTCGGCTGTCGGCGGT
This sequence comes from uncultured Planctomycetaceae bacterium, assembly GCA_964575155.1. Classification (GTDB taxonomy): domain Bacteria; phylum Planctomycetota; class Phycisphaerae; order SM23-33; family SM23-33; genus CAZNSB01. The sequence goes on from CAZNSB010000017.1 coordinate 22,025, forward strand.
CCCGACCCTCAGGCCCGTCCTTCCGGCGGTCCGGCGGATGGCCCGGCTGGTGCTGCCGATGATGGTCCCGCTGGGCATCCTTCAGTTCAGCGCGTTCTTCGACCGGATCTACGCCTGGTTGATGTCCGCAACGGCGGCGGCGCCCCGCTTCGAGGTCCTCGGCCACAGCATCGCCAAGCCGTTGACCGAGGGCGTGGTGACCTGCCTGTACGCGGCCAACCGGCTGTACCAGTTCCCGCTGGCCATCCTGGCCATTTCCGTGGCCACCGCCGTCTTCCCGCTGTTCTCGCGCTACGCCGGCCGGGGAGACGTCCCCCGCCTCCGCCAGGCCACCGGGCGGGCGCTTCGGCTGAGCCTGTTCACGGGCATCCCCGCGGGCGTGGGGCTGGGGCTGCTTGCCCAACCGGCGGTGACCCTCATCTGCGCCCACGGGCGCTTCGTCAAAACCCCCGGCGCCGTCGAGCAGACCGCCGCCATCCTCCGCATGTACTGCCTGGGCATGGGGGCGTACTTCTGCATCCACATCCTGCTGCGGGCATTCTTCGCCCAGAAGGACACCCGCACCCCGCTGCGGATCGCCGCGGGCATGGCCGGAGCCAACATCCTGCTCGTGGTCGTCGGCGTCTTTACCCCGCTGCGGGCGAGGGCGATCGGGCTGGCCTCGGCGTGCACGGCCACGGCGAACGTGCTCCTGCTGGTGCGGGTGCTGGACCGCCGCTGGGGCGGGCTGGGGCTGGGGGAGATCGCCGGGTCGCTGGCCCGCACGGCCGGCGCCACGGCCTGCATGGCCGCGGCCGTGATCGGGGTGGCCAGTTGGGTTCAGCCGGCGGCCGACGCCGCCGGCGGCAAGGCCGGCGCCGCCCTGCTGCTGGCCGCCGCTGTGCCCGCCGGGGCCGCCGCCTTCACCCTCGCCGCGGCCCTCCTCCGCTGCCCCGAGCTGGGCGAGCTCCGCCGACGCGCCAAGGCAGAGGAGTCGGGCGCGTAGGGAGTGTTTCAGAGCCGGCAGAGGCCGTCCCGATATGGGCGGCGCTCCTTGTCCTGATGGCGTCCATACCGGGCCGGGAGCGTTGCGAACCGGCTAGCCCAAGTTACGCAGTTGGCGATACCCGATCACGTGTTTTCAAGGACTTACA
>CAZNSB010000018.1:0-22923 GCA_964575155.1 uncultured Planctomycetaceae bacterium
CGCGCCGGCATCCACGCCGACGGGCTGACCAAGAACGAAGAGATCTACAACTGCTTCGACACGAAGAAGATCCTCGGCCGGCCCGCAGGCGTCGCCATCACCGACAAGAGCGGCGCCGCCGGCATCAAGCACTGGATCGACAGCCACTACGGCACCGACGTCGCCAAGGACGACCCCCGGCTGGTCCACATCAAGGACGCCGTCGACGCCGAGTACGAGGCCGGGCGCACCAGCGCCATCTCCGAAGAGGAGATGATCGCCTGGTACGAGCAGGCCTTCGGCGAGAAGCGGGGGAGCTGACCGGTTCACTGGTTGACGGGTTGACTGGTCGTCGGACCCGCTGCTTTTCCGGGAATTGACCGCACTCACACGGCAGCAAACTGCGCTGCCGTGGCACCCCGGCCTGAACCCCGGCCCTAAACGGCGGCTGCGTCGTCCCGATCGACATCGGGAAGCCCGCGGGGTGGCGAAGGCCGGATGCCGGTGACCGCTCAGCCGCTCAAGGCCTCCGATACGCCTCCCGGCGGTGGGCAACCCGCACCACCAATACCACGAGCTTCTTGTCCAGCACGTCGTAGACGACCCGGTAGTCGCCGATGCGAATGCGCCAGGTGCGGTCGGCCCCCGTTAGCTTGCGCGAGCCGCGCGGCCGGGGGTCCCGGGCGAGGCCCTCGATCCGGTTCAGGATGCGTCGCTGGGCGGGCTTCGGCAACGCCGCAAGCTGGCGAAAGGCCCGCGGCCGGAACTCGATCAGGTAGATCACCTACAGCCCCAGTCGCTTACGGACCTCGGCCAACCGGATGCTGCGGCCGGGCGCCTTGAGGGCCTTGCGCGCGTCCTCAAGATCAATGGCATCCTCAAGACGCTGGAGGGCCTCCAGATCCTCGACCGGCACGACGGCAAATGCGGGCTTCCCGTTGCGGTCGACGACGACGCGATCACCGGCATGCTGGACCCGGCCGGTAATGCCGGTCAGGTCCTTTCGGAACTGCTTCAGCGGACAACGGGTCATGGGCGTTCTCCCCACGCAGGGCCGGGCCGCCGAAGCGGACCGGGGCAGGTTGCAAAGCTAAATCTGTTCAACCTTTCTAAACAGTACAACATTAGACGGGCCCGGTCAAGGGGAAAGCCCAGGAGAACGGCACAAACCGCTCACCGGCGAGCACGCGGGGATCCGAGCGCCCCCTTCGGGCCGAGCCCAGGTGGCAGGGACAGGTTCGGCATCGCGGCAGACTGCGGCCGCCATGGCGCCGGCCCGGCGCGAGCGCGGCGGGCCGGGGTGTGAACGGCCCGCCGCGGTTTGCGCTCCGGCCTGGTGGCTGGTGGGCAGTGCCGAGTGCCCGGGTCAATACATGTCGTCCATTCCGCCGCCGGGCGGGCCGGCGGGCTTCTTCTTCTCGGGGATCGCGCTGACGAGGGCGTCGGTGCTCAGCAGGAGCCCGGCGACGGAGACGGCGTTCTGGAGGGCGGCGCGCTCGACCTTGGTGGGGACGTTGACGCCGGCCTTGACGAGGTCGCAGAACTTTTCGGCGACGGCGTCGTAGCCGAAGTTCACGTCGTCGGCCTCCTCGACCTTGGCGGCGACGATGGACCCGTCCAGCCCGGAGTTTTCGGCGATGCAGCGGATGGGCATGACGAGTGCGCGGCGGACGATGTCGACGCCGGTCCGCTCGTCGTCGCTGTCGCAGGCGACCTTGTCGAGGGCCTTCTTGGCCCGGAGGACGGCGACGCCGCCGCCGGGGAGGATGCCCTCCTCGACGGCGGCCCGGCAGGCGTGGAGGGCGTCCTCGACGCGGGCCTTCTTCTCCTTCATCTCGACCTCGGTGGCGGCCCCGACGTTGATCTGGGCGACCCCGCCGGCCAGCTTGGCCAGCCGCTCTTCCAGCTTCTCGCGGTCGTAGTCGCTGGTGGTGGTCTCGATGGCGTTCTTGATCTGATCGATGCGGCCCTTGATGTCGGCGCTGCTGCCACCGCCCTCGATGAGGGTGGTGTCGTCCTTGTCGATTCGGACGCGCTTGGCCCGCCCGAGATCGGTCATCTGGATGTTCTCGAGGGAGATGCCCATGTCCTCCATGATGGCCTTCCCGCCGGTGAGGATAGCGATGTCGCGGAGCATCTCCTTCCGCCGGTCGCCGAACCCGGGGGCCTTGACCGCGCAGCACTGGAGCGTCCCGCGAAGCTTGTTGACCACCAGGGTGGCCAGCGCCTCGCCCTCGACGTCCTCGGCGATGACCAGCAGGGGCTTGCCGGACTGGGCGATCTTCTCCAGCAGCGGCACGAGGTCCTTGATGGCCGAGATCTTCTTCTCGTGAACCAGGACGGCGACGGCCTCCAGCTCGCATTCCATCGCCTCGGGCCGGTTGACGAAGTGCGGGGAGATGTAGCCCTTGTCGAACTGCATGCCCTCGACCAGCTCGACGGTGGTCTCCAGCCCCTTGCCCTCCTCCACGGTGATGACGCCGTCCTTGCCCACCTTGTCCATGGCCTCGGCGATCATGTCGCCGATCTCGGCGTCCTGGTTGGCCGCGCACCTGCCGACCTGGGCGACCTCCTTGGACGACTTGACCGGCTTGGACATCCGCTGAAGCTCGGCGACGATGGCCGCCGCCGCCTTCTCGATGCCGCGCTTAAGCTGCATCGCCTTGGCGCCGGCGGCGACGTTCTTGAGGCCCTCCTCGAAGATGGCCTCGGCGTAGATGGTGGCGGTGGTGGTGCCGTCGCCGGCGACGTCGGAGGTCTTCGAGGCGACCTCCTTGACCATCTGGGCGCCCATGTTCTGGTTGGGGTCCTCCAGCTCGATTTCCTTGGCGACGGTCACGCCGTCCTTGGTGACGGTGGGCGAGCCGAAGGACTTCTCCAGGACCACGACCTGACCCGTCGGGCCCAGCGTGATGCGGACGGCCCGGGCGAGCTTGTTGACGCCCTGGCGGATGCTCTCGCGGGCGTCGGTTCCAAACGTGATCTTCTTTTTTGCCATATCGTTGCTCCCGTACGCGTTGCAGTGCTTCCTTTCCGGGACGATTCCCGGCCCGCGTCGCACCGGGGCGCGGGCGCGGCCGGCGGCCGCCGGGCTCAGTCCAGTATCGCCAGCACGTCCGACTCGTCCATCAGCACCAGCTCCTCGCCCTCCACTTTGATCTCGGTTCCGGCGTAGGAGGCGAACAGGACGGTGTCGCCGGCCTTGACCTGGAAGCCGCCGCGGGTGCCGTCGTCGAGCAGCTTCCCGTCGCCGACGGCGAGGACCTTGCCGCGCTGGGGCTTTTCCTTGGCGGTATCCGGCAAGACGATGCCGCCGCGGGTCGTTTCCTCGGCCTCGAGCCGCCGGATGAGGACCTTCTCTCCCAGCGGGCGAACGTGGATGCCGGACTTCTTCTTCTTCACCTTCGCGCTGACCTTGCCCTTTGCCATAAGTTGCTCCTTACTCCTTTCAGGTGGACGTTGTCCCGCCCCCGGCGACGCCGCACGCTCAGGGCGCGAAGCCGCGGATGGCGGCATCGAGGCGGACCATCATTCGGTGAATCTGCACAAGCATCTCTTCCAGGCGCAGCGGCTTGATGACGACACTGAAGGCGGCCAGCCGAAGGGCCTCCTCCAGCCAGCGCCGCTCCGTGTGGCCGGTCAGGAGGACGACCAGCAGCGTCTCGTCAAGGCGGCGAATCATCCGCAGCAGCTTCAGCACGTCGACCGCGATGGCGTCTTCGTCGAGGACCAGGGCGTCGGCGACGCGCGCCCGGACCACCTCGAGCACCTCATCGTCCGACTCGACCCGGTAGGCGTCCAGCCATCTCGGCCCGACGATCTGCCGCACGGCGTTGAGATACTCGCCCGCCTCTCCGCTGACGGCCAGCCCGAAGGGCCCGGCCGGTCCATCCTGTAGCGCCGAAGCCACCATTTCCACACTCACGCTGCGCAAACCCACAGGGCCTGCCGAGTTTCGGGCGGAGCAAGCGCAATGCCACTCCATGTAACTCTCCAGCATGCCGCACCTTAGAGAAAATCGGCCCGTGCGGGCGGCTGTCAAAACCGCCGAAAACCGGCCAAAGTGCGGCGGGAGCCTGCTCAACTGGCAGGACCGGCCTCGGCCGCCCGGCGGCGACCGGCGGGACCGACGCCGAGGCGGGGCGCGGTCTCGGCAGGCCGGCAAACTCGGCAAAATCTCCACAAAAGTCCTTGACGGTCCGCCGGACCGAACCTATGTTACGTCACCTCGTTCGCCCACGGGTATGGTATAGTGTGTAAGCAGCGCGCAGGCCGAGACCGGGCAGGTCTCGGCTGCGGCGTGATGTGGATCTAGAATTTTTTCGGTCCCTTGGGTTCAGGCATTTGCCCAGGACTCCCCGCCGCGCAAGAACCCACGCGGAGGTTGCGTCTGGCTGGACCCTGGTGGAGGTGCGTGTTGGCGGCTAATGTGATTCGACAACTGATCGACGCCGGGATCCACTTCGGCCACCGCGTCAGCCGGTGGAACCCGAAGATGCAGCCGTACATACTTGCCAAACGCAACTCCATCCACATCATCGACCCGAAGGAGACGATCAAAGGTCTCCTCGCGGCCAAGAAATTCCTCTCGCAACGGGTGGCCGATGGCAAAGACGTGCTGCTCGTGGGAACCAAGCGCCAGGCGCGCAAGGCCATCGAGGAGAACGCCCGGAAGGTCGGCATGCACTTCGTGACCGACCGCTGGCTGGGCGGGACGCTGACGAACTTCCGGACGATCCGCTCCCGCCTGGGCCGGCTGGAGAAACTGGAGCAGCTCGAAGCAGACGGGCTGCTGGCGCAGCAGTCCAAGAAAGAGGAGGCCCGCCTCCGACGGGAGATGCGGAAGATCAAGCGGAACCTGGAGGGCATCCGCAACATGGAGCGGCTGCCGGGAGCGATGTTCGTGGTGGACTCTCACCGCGAGCTCATCGCCCTGCGCGAGGCAAGGAAACTGGGGATTCCCACCATCGGGCTGATCGACACCGACAGCGATCCGGACCTGGTCGACATTCCCATCCCCGGGAACGACGATGCCATGCGGGCGATCGAACTGATCCTCCAGGAGCTCTCTGAGGCCATGGCCCTGGGCAAGGCCGGACGCACAGACAAGGGCAAGGAGGAGGCCGAAACGCCCCCGCGGCGCCGGACGCGCCGCGCCGTCATGGCCAGGGCCGAGCAGGCGCCTCCCGCCAAGCCGCCTGCGCCCGAAGCGCCGCCTCCCGCGGCGCCGCCGGCCAGCGAGGAGCCTTCGCCGCCGTCGCCCCCGTCAGCTCCGGAAAGCCCCGGGCAGTCGGAACAGTAGGGTCCCCTTCGTCCCGCGCCCGCCGCACTACGGCTTGTGGGAGGCCACCAGGATCCCGCGGCCGGGGGCAGTAAAGAGAAAGAAAAGACCATGGCTGAAATCGCTGCAAGCAGCGTGAAGGCCCTGCGAGAGAGGACCGGGCAGGGCATGATGGAGTGCAAGAAGGCGCTGATGGAAGCCGACGGGGACATCGAGGCCGCCGTCGAGATTCTGCGCAAGAAGGGCCTGGTCGCCGCGGAGAAAAAGGCCGGGCGGGCCACAAAGGAAGGCCTGGTCGATGTCAGCGAGGGTTCCGGCAGCGCCGCCATGGTCGAGGTGGTCTGCGAGACCGACTTCTGCTCGCGGAACGACGCCTTCAAGGAAATGGTACATCGCGTTGCCCAGATGGCTTCGGCCGCCGAGGCCGACGGGCCGGTCGAGGCCACCGAAGAGATCAAGGCCGCCGTCCAGGAAGCCTTCGCCAAGATCGGCGAGAACATGAGCTACAGCCGCGGAGTGAAGATCTCCGCCCCGGCCGTCGGGCACTACATCCACCACAACAACAAGGTGGGCGTGCTGGTGGGCGTGCAGGGTGAGATCGACGCCGAGACGCTGCTGGGCCTCTGCATGCACATCGCCTTCGCCGATCCGATGGGCATCGCGCCCGAGGACATCCCTGCCGACGTGATCGAGCGCGAGAGACGCATCGCCGCCGAACAGGCCGCCCAGACCGGCAAGCCCGCCCCGGTCATCGAGAAGATTGTGCAGGGGAAGCTGCGGAAATTCCTCGCGACCAACGCCCTGCTGGAGCAGGCGTTCGTGAAGGACGAAGAAAAGAAGGTCAAGCAGGTTCTCGGCCCGGCCAAGGTGACGGCGTTCGCCCGGTTCGCGGTCGGGGAATGACAGGGCTGGCGCCATGGCTTCGGGACCGCCCTATCGCCGCGTGCTGCTGAAGCTTTCCGGCGAGGCGCTGTGTGCGCCCAACGGATTCGGTATCGACCCGGGCGCCCTGAGCCGCCGGGCGGACGACTTGTCCGAGCTCGGACGGACGGACGTCCAGCTCGCCGTGGTCGTCGGCGGCGGCAACTTCCTCCGCGGCAAGACCCTCGCCGAGGCCAATTTCCTCGCCCGCACAACCGCCGACGCCATGGGCATGCTCGCGACCGTGATGAACGCCCTGGCCCTCCGCGACGCCCTGGAACATCGCGGCGCCTCGACGCGCGTTCATTCGGCCGTCTCCGCCGCCAGCATCTGCCAGCCGTACGTCCGCGGCCGAGCCGACCGGCACCTCAACGAAGGGCGCATCGTTCTCCTCGCCGGGGGGACCGGAAGCCCCTTCTTCACCACCGACACCTGCGCCGCACTGCGGGCCTGCGAGCTCGACGCCGACGTGCTGCTGAAGGCCACCAAGGTGGACGGCGTCTTCGACGCCGACCCGGCCACCCACCCGGGCGCCCGCAAGTTCGATCGCCTCACGTACGCGGAAGTCCTGGCCCGTCGGCTGGGGGTGATGGACCTGGCGGCGGTTTCGCTGTGCATGGAATCGCGCATCCCGGTCATCGTCTTCCGCCTCGACGCAGAGGGCGCTCTGGCCGCGGCCGCGCGCGGCGAGTCCTCCGGGACCATCATTTCCGCCGACAGCAGCGACTGATGGGAGACAGACGCCATGCCCATAGACGACATCCTTCTGGATTGCGAAGAGAGAATGGAAAAGGCGGTGGAGTTCTTCCGGAAGGAGGTGCGCGGAATCCGCACCGGACGGGCCTCGGCCGGGCTCGTCGAGCACATCAAGGTCGACTACTACGGCTCCCCCACCGAGCTGCGGCAACTGGCCTCGATCGCCGTCCCCCAGCCGGACATCATCCTCGTCAAGCCGTTCGACCCCGGCAGCGTCAAGGACGTCGAGAAGGCCTTGCGCAGCTCGGACCTGGGGATCACGCCGAACGTGGACGGCAAGATCATCCGCCTGCCGGTCCCGGCCCTGTCCGTCGAGCGCCGCAGGCAACTGTCCGGACAACTGAAGAAGATGGCGGAAGAGACGCGCGTGGCCGTCCGCAACATCCGCCGCGACGCCAACAAGGCCGCCGATCAGGAGAAGAAACAGAGCACGCTCACGGAGGACGAAGCCGAAAAGTGCAAGGAGGAAGTCCAGAAGCTCACCGACGAATACGGCGAGAAGGTCGACGAGATCCTGGAAGAGAAGAACAAAGAGGTCATGGAGACCTAACAACGTCGACCGATTCGGCTCGCCCGGCGCAGTCAAATCCGCTATAATCCCATTGGCGCAGAAGCAGCGCGAAGGCGTAATGACGGGCTCCAGCGCCGACTCCTGACCACCAGTTTGGGTCGGGGGAGTAGCTCAGTTGGCAGAGCAACGGCCTTTTAAGCCGTAGGTCGTGGGTTCGAGTCCCACCTCCCTCAGTGACGGGCTGTTTCCCAAGCGGCGCCGGACGGACCGTTGCGGACGGAATCACGGCCCCATCGTCTAGGCCGGCCTAGGACACCGGCTTTTCAAGCCGGCAGCACGGGTTCGAATCCCGTTGGGGCCAGTGAAAACGCCTGCGGCGTTTTCACAGAGCAGGTGAGCAGTAGACAGGAGAGCAGTAGAAACAACCCCCGGACCTACGCACGCGTCCGGCGCCTTGAAGGTAAGATCGACGGCTCACCTGCGGTCTCCTGCTCTACTTTCTCCTGCTCAAGCCAGCGGGCGCCAAAGGCGGGATTCGGGACTGTTTCGCTGACAAGAACGTTTGCGCCAGTGAGGGCGCCAGTCCCGATTTCTCGGGACTGGGGCCTTCCGCATCTTCGGCGTCGCCGCCGGTCAGCCCGGGCCGCGGGTTCTCAGTCGGCGGGCTTCGGCGGTCTGCTTCATCAGCCAGAGGAAGGTGGGCGAGGGGACGATGAAGCGGTCCTCGATGGGCTCGGTCCGCTCGCTGAACTCCTTCAGGCGCTCGTCGGGGTCCTGGATGCGAAGGGTCGACTCGATGCCAGGCGGGGCGAGGTAGCCGCGGGCGACGTAGAGGACCACGCCGTCCGGGGGCGGGTCAGTCGTCCTCCGCCATCCACTGCCGCAGCCGGCGGTTGATGCAATCCAAAGCAGCACCGTCGCCAGCGCGAGCGCCGTCAACGTCTTCCGTAATTGCCGCATTCTCACGGCGGGCCTCCTTGACCTTGCGGGCCGGCCGACCGTCCAGCCAGGCCTTGACGAGAGCGGCGATCGCCGGGGCGAAGGCCGCAACGATAACCAGGATGGATTCAATCACCGCCATCGGGCTTTTCGCCTGCCTGATCGGTCTGCTCGCCGGCCTGGTCCTCGATGACCAGTTTCAGCACGTCGGACAGCGTGCCCACGGCGTGCATGGCCTTTTCGAGGGTGGCCTCCTGCTCCGGCGAGAGCCAGTCGACCGCGCCGGCGCGCTCCTTCTTCAGCCAGGTCCGGCCGAAGGTGTAGGCGGCGGCGAGGAAAGCCCCGACGCCGGCCAGGGCCAGCGCCACCCTCGGGTACCCCGTCAGGGCGGCGGCCACGGCGGCGAGGAAGCTTCCCACGATGCCGCCGGCGGTGAGTTTGAATTCAGACGTTTGGCTCCCGGTCTTCTCAACACTCATTCGACTGCTCCTTCTGTATTACTTGGCCAATGCCTGGTACGCGCTGATGGCCAGGGCCAGCAGCGATGCGATGACCGCGATGACCTTCCACGAGCGGTCGGTCGTCTGTTTCTCCGCCTCGCGCGTCGCCTCCAGCCGCACGATCCGCGAGGCGAGCGAATCCGCCGGATCGCCGTTGCCGACAACCGCTTCACAGAGGCGGTCCAGCTTGCTCTCGATGCGCGCCAGCCGCTGATTGGACGCGTCGAAACGCTGTCTGCATTCCGGGAGGATGTCGAGTGCCATGGCAGGCCCCTTGGGCGTACGGCACGGCGTTGCGGGGCGGCTAGATGGTGATGTCCGGCACGCCGGCGTCGGTGGATTTCTTGACGGCCGTGGCCCGAACCGTGACGCGCAACTGACGCCGCACGTCGAAGCAGCACAGGATGTAGAGCCGGCCGGTGTCGCGCTCCAGGACCAACTGCGTCTGCCCGGTGGTCCACAGGTTGACGTCCCCGCCCTCGTCGGCGTCGGAGTCCCAGTCGTAGCCGACGACGACGCAGCGCACGGTGTCGGTGTCCTGGCCGTCGTCGTCCCACTCGTCCTCATCGGCGTTGGCGGGCGTGCCCGCTTCCGAGCCGACGCCGGTATACGGGCGAACGGAGTACCACAGTGTCCGGCCGCGCCAGTCGTCCCCGGCGTCATCTATGTATGCCTTGGTCGTGCCCTGGGTGATGTCGATCCACTTATCGAGCACTTTCCCGATGCCGGTTATCTGCGCGACGCCCTCGGGGCTTCCCGTCAGGTCGATCAGCACCTCCAGCCCCCCGCCGGCGGCTCGCTGCTCCCAGAAGAGCACGCAGGCGTCGGCCTGGCCCCAGTCGCGGTTGCGGTAATCGCGTGCGGCGGCCTGGACGTAGCCAAGGGGCTTGGTGGCGTCGGACCACTGCCCCGCCCCGCTGGGGTTCCACCACTGTTCGGTGAGGGTGTAGGCCCCCGCGCCGGTGTTGGAGACGATCTTGGCCACGCCGAAGCGCATGACCTCCGCCTCGGGGACGGGCCGCTCGGCCACGGATGGGACCTCTCCTGCGGCGTCGGCCGCCTCCCGTCGCCGGCGGAGCAGTTCCAGTTGGTGGGCAAGGCCTTTCATCGGATCGACTCCATGGCGGGCGTTTCCAGCAAGAGCTCGGTCTTGCCGGCGCCTTCCCGAAAATCGTAGTTTACGGCCATGACGATCGGCCAATACCTCCGCGGATGCCCGTCCACACTGAGGTTCACCTGCCTGCCCTGTGTCCGAGGCACGGCGTGGCCGGGACGAAACGCCCGCACGATCCCCCGCAGCAGCATCCGTCCCCGGCCGAGGCAGTGCTCCAGTGCGTCCCGAACGGCCGAGGCGTGGTCGGCGGCGGCGGCGCGGTCGTCGCGCGTGTCATGGCGATCGGCGCCGAGGCCGAAGGGGTCGTCGGCCACGTCGCGCCACCGGAAGCGGCTGTCTGCGCGGATGACCCGTCGGGCAAGGAAGGGCCAGGTCGCCCCGGCGGTCCTTTCGGCGGTGCTCTTGGCCGCCTGGTCGCACTCGATGGACCCGATCAGCCGCAGGCGAAGCTTCGGACCATCGGTCTGGGCCAGGGCGTTGTACAAGGCCGTCAGATAGCTCACCGGGGTGCTGCCTGTGCTTCCGTATTGATTCCGCAACGCCTCTGGCACGTCGTTGCGGTCATAGGGGAACCAGTCGTGCAGGGAAGCACGGGTGATGGTCATGCCGGCACGGTCGGCCAGGGGCGAGGCCGGAATGGTGATCCACGAATCGCTGTCGCCGTCGATTCCCAACTGCACCATGGCCGGGTAGGTGCGTATGCGAGCTGCCGATTCATCAAAGAGGAAGGTCCTGCCCACCGGGCGCGGCCGCCGGACCCAGTTGCTTCCGTCGCCGGTGCCGAAATCGCTTAGCTCCGGCGTCGCCTCGATGACCGGCAGCAAGGCGGCGTCTTCGTTCCAGACGAACGTTCGGAAGACGTGCTTGTACAGCGGGTGATCGGCCCCGAAGTTGTACCGTTCGAAAAAGGCCTCCTGGTTCGCCTGGGTCCACGGGGGATTGGAGCGGGGGTCTACGACCCCGTCGCCGTTGATCCAATCGGCCAGGTCGTGTGTCTCGGTGTCCCACAGCGGATGCAGGTCCCGCCCGTCGGCACCGGGGACGAATTCCAGGACCGCCTGTCGGCGGCGGCAGTCGCCAACCACGGTGACGTGATTCGCGACGTGGCGGGCGTCGCGGGCGAAGTCCAGCCCCTGCACCTGCGCCCGCTGGCCAGCGCGTGAATCCGCCGCCACGTTGCCGCCGTGGACCGGCGCCATGTGCGGATAGCGGCGGCGGCCCCGCCCGCGCAGCGAAAAGACGATCAGCCGGTGCTTGTCTGTATAGGTCGGCGCGATGGGCCCGCCCCAGCTCAGCCGGCGAGTCCAGGGCTCCAAGGCGAATCCGAACCCCACCGGCAGCAGCACCGCTCGAATCGCCTCCAGCAGGTTCATCCCTTCCACCACGACCTGCCCGACGGGCACGCCGCCCAGAAGATTCCGGATCGTGGGCCAATCCGTGTGGGGAGAGATCGCGTCGTAGTCGTCCACGTATTCCACGAGCGACCGCAGCGCCGTATAGGCCGTCCAGTAAACCGCCTGCACCTCGCTGTCGTCCGAGTTGATCGTGCGCCCGGGAGCTTCGAAGACCTTGCACTCGTTGTATTCGACGCTGACTCCGTCGTGGTCGTAGATGCGCCCCAGGCGGAAGTCCCGGCTGGTGGCATTGGGCCGCCCGCCCTCATTGAAAATGACGGGCAGGTCCGTCGCCATGACCGCGGCGCGCCGGGCATCGGCGGGTTCGGCCTCGCCGGCCATCTCTGCATCGTCCCGCTGGATGGTCTTGCACCACTGCCCGCCGACCGCCTTGCCCCGCAGCCGAATCTCCGGGCCGTAGGCCGTCGCCTCAAACGCTTCGCGGTCTGGGTTGGCCTGGATCACCGGCCGGATCCGCCCGACGCACCCCCGGAAGAATTCCTGGTCAGCGCAAACGAGCGGATTCTCCGCGCGGAGGGGCTGGGTCAGGACGATCCCGTCGCCGATGTCGATCCGCCCGTCCGCCTGCTCAGGGCGCAGCCGGCTGGCCAGTTGGCCGGCGTTCCGGCCAAGCTGAAATCTGACAGTCAGTGTCGAAAGCTCGCCGTTGCACCCCCAGTGCATCCGCTCCGCGAGCAGCCGCGGATCCCACGCTCGCCGGCCGAAGTGCGGCTGGCTCGCCGCAAGAGGCGCATGGCACCTGCGCCGGTAAATGCGCACGCCCGCAGGCCGGAAGCGCACTCCCCTATCCACTGGTCTGTGCACGAAAGCCGGCATCAGAAAGTGGTCCCTACATAGGCGTCAGGCGCGGCCGGCGCCGCGGCCTTCGCCACGAACGGGCCGATGACCTCGGAAAGATGCGACTCCACCCCCGTCGCGGATCGAGCTGTGACGGCCAGCCAATACGTCTCGCCGTCGGCCAGCCCCAGGTCGATGGCATACCCGCCGTCTTTGGCGTAGGAGACGGCGGTCTGGGGGCTGGACGGCGAGATGTGCGGGGAGCCCGCATGGTAGACGCCGAAGTCAGCCGGCTCGCTCTTTCCGTATGGCGTCGTGTAGCCCCAGCGAAGCCGAATCTTGCCGGAGTCAATCACTCCCGCGTCAACGAAGTCGACCCTCGCCGGCCGGTCACCCAGCCAGTCGCCGGCACCGTCCGTCTCGAATTCAGCCCGACAGGACAGATCCGGCGTGACAAGTTCACTTCCGCCGCGCACGGGCCGAACAACGTACGTGTACCGCTTCGAGGCCACATGACCGAGCCCCACCAGCAAAGCCGGTGCGCCGTCGGTCCGCAGGTAAGCCACCGGGTCCTCAAAGTCCACGTTGGTGATGTCGCCGGTGCCCCGATAGAGGTTATGCCCATCCTTCTGAAAGGCGACGGTCATCAGCGGGTCGCCGGCGCCGACGGCGGTGTAGTCGAGGTGGCGGATGGCGACGGCGAAGGCCTCTGCGAGCGTCCCGCCGATCCGGAGCATCTCGTAAAAACTCTCGGCGTCGAACGTGTCCGCGGTCTCCGACGATCCCAGGGCGGCGGCGTAGCCGCCGTCGATCAGGGCCTCGCCGCAATAGCAGGTGTTGGCCCGCAGAGTCATCGCCGCCGACGCCAAATCGTTCTGGCAGCACGCGCGGCTGCCGGCGGGGCTGCTGAAGGTCGGGTCGCCGGCGTCGCCGCCCCAGATCATCGCGTCGTGGGTGTAGACCGACCCGCCCGGCAGGGCGGACGTCACGATCCGCAGCTTTTGACAGGGGAGCGAGGCGCGGTAGGTGGCGTCGTCGCTCCACAGGGTGTCGGTGTCGGGCAGGGCGAGAAGGGCCGCCACGGCGAGCCCCGCGTCCAGGATCGCCTCGGCGTGGGCGAGCGAATCGGCGTCGATCCGCGTGCAGAGGTACTTTCCGGCCAGGTCGGTCTTCGTCAGGCGCGCAACCGTGTCGGGGTTGTAGGCCGGGTTGGCCGTCTGGGAGCTGAAGGCCGTGCCGTAGTTCATCAGCCGGGAGGCGGCCGAGTGCGCCACGCCCCCGGAGGTGAAGCATCCGGGCACGCCGTAGCCGATCAGGAAACACGAGCAGTTCGTGCCCGCGTCGGTGTTCAGGGCCAGCCAGGCGGCCAGGTCGGCCTCCACTTCCGTCTGGAACGTCGCATAGTCGGCCAGGGCCTCGTCCCCCGTGGCGTTGGGCAGCGGGCAGAGCATGCCGCGGGGGACGCCCAGTTCGGAGACGCAGTAGTCGGCGAACTCCCGGCTGTCGCTGTTGCCCTGGCGGAACAACACGACCGTCCGCTCGGCGCAGGGGTATTCATCCGCCGGCTCGGCGATGTACGGCTGGGGGTATTCGTCCGCCGCGATCTTGATTTCGTCCGAGTCGGAGCTGTAACCATCCTTGTCGCTCACGCCACCGACGAACACCCTCTCCAACTCCGCATTCTCGTCAAAGGTATCGTAGGTGAACGACTCCAGGACGGCCACGCCGTTGACATAAATGGCGATGCCGCCGTCGGCAACCCCGTCGGCGCTCGAGCGCTTCACGCGCAGCACGATGTAGTTCCAAAGGTTGGCACCGATGTAATAACTGGTGTAGGGATATTGGTTCCCCGCGGCCGTGCTCAGGGCCCCGCGAATGCGGCCGTCCGAATAGATATAGATCCAGCCCGACGAGGTGCCGTTAACGAGGCATTGCATCGGTATCATTCCGCCGGAGGCGTGGAAGGCAGTGACGCGGAGCCACAGGCCGAGATAAACGCTGCTCCCGGCCGGGATGGTATGGCCGATGGATGCTTTTATCGCATACGCCCGATCACTGCCGACGATGGTGCAGCGGAGGCCGTAGCTGCCGCGCTCCGGCCACGCCGCGTCGGTCGAGCGGGTGATCGTCGAGCCGCCGGCCTCGACCTTCGAGGTCCATTCGCCGGAGGCCGGCTCGTTGTCGATGTAGTGCAGCAGCGCCATGTCAGCCCCTGATGTCGAGCTGCATTTCGATGTTGCCGACCTCGGCCGCGAGGCTGTTGCTGCCGCCGGTCTCCTGGACGGCTGTCCGGAGCAAGACCATCAAGCGGTCGCCGCAGACCAGGTCGGTCGTGGTGATGTTGTCGAAGGTGTGGTCGGCCCAACTGCTGGTAAGGCTGTTGGTGCCGCTGCTGCGGATGACGGTGGCAGTGCCCTCATCATCCAGCTCGTACACCTCGGCGTCGATGGTGCAGGTGCCCGCCGTGCCCGAGCCAGCGTACCGGGCATGAACCACAAGCTGGGCATCGGCGGCGCCGACGAACTCCGGCGGCAGCACGAACTCGAAGCACAGCGTGTCGGTCTTCGTATTGCCCTGGGCCGACTCCCCCTCCAGCGCCAGGTGACCGACGCCCCAGCCGTAGTTGTGGATGCTGAGCTTCCCCGCCCCTCCGGTCGCGTCCAGGCAGGTGCCGTCGGCGTTGCGGCAGCCCATCAAGGGGACCTGGTAGCGGGCCAGGGCGTCTTCGGCCAAAGCGGCGCGGTCGAATCCGTTGGCCAAGTAGGTCGCCAGCGTGTTCATGCCGGCCGGGGTCAGGGCGGTGGCGCACTGGAATATGGCCGGGCCGCGGTAGTCGGTGATGTCGCCGTGGTCGTACTCGCCCCCGGAAGTCTCGATCGTCGCCAGGGGGATGTGCGGCGTGGTGCCCGCGTCCGGAAAGCCCGTCGTGTTGACGGTCAGCGTCCCGCCGACGGTGAGGTAGACGTAGTTGGTGTCGTTGTTGGTGAGTGACTGGCCCGTGGCGCCGGAGTACTCACGGACGGTCCCGCCGTCCATGTACCGGCCGGCCCGGACGCCGAAGGTCAGGTCCCCGTCCTTGTACACGCGCAGGGCGTTGGCGGCCTTGACGATCCGGACGATCTTCTCCCAGCAGCGGAAAGCCGTGGTGTAGTAAGGGCTCTGGCCGATCGTCAGGTAGGTGAAGTCCAGATCGCTGTCCGAGGTGCCGCTGAGGGCATCCGCCTGGGATGTGGTCAGTGGTGTCTCTGCCATTAGGATAGGTCCTCGCTCGGCGTAAACGATAGCCTCAGTGTGTCGGTTGGCTTCTCGTAGGATTCGACCGTCAGGCCGGCGGCCGGACGGGCGTACGTGTCCAGAGTCACAGTCCCTTCCGTTGCGGCCGAGGGGTTTCCCGCCTCATCCACGACGGTGACCTTGTAGGGGTACGTCCTGGGTTCCATCGGATCGGATTCATACTCCAGCATCTCGCAGTCAAGACCGAACTCTCCGTAGCCGAGGTTGTACCCGTACCCCTTGGCATCGACGGCGTCCCACCCGAACCCGCCGTCGCTGAAGTGTGCCCCCCAACCGCAGGCCCGACGCCCGCCGGGATAGAACGCCTGCTCCCAGACCAGCGTGTCCGCCTCGGCATCTCCGGCGCCGCCCAGGTACACCCGCCAGCGGTCGCCCGGCAGGTAGGGTGCGACGGTCTGGGGGGTGCGAATGTGGATCCGGCTGCCATGGCTGGCGGGGATGTCGAAGGCCTCGTCCCAGTAGTCGGTTTCGGCCTCGTCGGTATCCACGGCCAACAGGAAGATCAGGTCGGACTCGGCGACGCCGGGCAGGACGAACTGGACGGGCTCGGCGGGCGCGTCCTGCCAGTCAAGGAGCTTGCCCGCGACATAGCACTGGACGACCTTGTCGCTGTGGGCGGAACGTGCCTGGACGACCAGACCGCCGTCGAACTCAACCGTGCGAATCTCGGTGATGCCGACGGCGGTGTAGCTCATCAGGGCACCACCTGGCGCAGGACCGCCTCGATCGGCGCCAGGGCGCGGTAGCTCCCGCCGCCGGCCGACGCCTGAGCCCTGTCCTGGGGCTCGTAGGAAATCAGAATGCAGTTCTCGTAGCTGTGTCCGTCGGTGCCGACGTACGTGGCCACGGTCTGCCCGTCGGCCAGCGCCTGCCTGGCCCGAACGGCGGCCTTGAGGGCCTGGTGGGCAGCGGCGGGGGTCTCGCCGGCGGCCTCCAGCCAGCCCGTCGCGGTGATCTGCCGCGCGCCCGTGCCGTGAGGCTGCACGAACTCACCGTCCACGCCGGGCAGCGTCTCGGCGTAGGTGCGGACGGAGATCGCGCCGGGAAAATCCGCCGCAGCCCTCGAAAACAGCGATTCACCATTGAACGTGGGGATTGCCATCGCAGTCGCTCTGCCTCCGGCCGCGCCCGGCCGGGCGCTTACAGGAATCGCGAGGGATTCCGCTGCCCGCTCATGTCCACAACGGCCTGCTCGAAGTCCGATTTGCGGATGACCCACATGCCGTTGGCGTCGGTCTCGACGGGGACCTTCTTCCCGAAAAGCCTTCTCGCCTCCCGCGCGGTCGTGTTCAAGCGCGAGGCGACTTCGTGAACGGTCACATAGGTTTCCGGGCCCTTGCCGCTGGCGGCCTGCGCTGGGCCGAACGTCGCCTTGGGCATCGTGGCTCGGAGCTGCTCCACCCTCCGCCGAAGCCGCGCGTTTTGCTGCAACAGCTCTACCCGCCCCCCGCTGGCCGGGGCAGCCCCCCTCAACCGGAGGTTCTCCGCCTCCAACCGGGCGGCTTGCCTGCGCAGAGAGTGCAGTCCGTCGTGTTCAGACACCGGCATGGCTCCTTAGAGATACCCCGGGTGGGGGGAATCGTGCGCCGACAGCCCGACCAGGGCCCGGCGCTGCTGCGGCGTCATCTTCAACGCCAACTGCCGCCGCCGATCCGGGGGCAAGGCGGCAAACTCGTCCAGGCTTGTCACGCCGGCGCCCTCCAGGGCGGCGGCGCGGCGGGCCTCGCGCTGCCCGCGGCGCGCAGCCCGGCGCACCAAGGCGTGCACTTCCTGGAGCTTTCGAACGTGGTCCGAATGCTTCCTCAGGACCTGCCGCCGGTGGGCAGCGGGCAGGGCGTTGAACTGCTCCAGCGTCTCCGGCAGCGGGCCGTCGTGGGGCACGAACTCCGGCAAGGTCCGCCGAAGCATCTCCGCCTCTCGGCGCAGGATGATGTTCTCGGCCTGAAGGTCCAGCGGCCCGGCCGCGGGCGACTGGTCCTCCCGCAGGATCGCGTTCTCACTCTTCAGCCGATGGATCTTCGTCCGGAGCTGGTCGGCTTCGATCTGCTCTTCGATGGATGGCGTCGCAGGCACGGTCGGTTCCTTTTGACTTCGGCAGGCTAGTGCTGCGCCGGGTCTTCCAGGACCAGGCTCACCTTGACCGGCAGCCGGGCAACCACCCACGGCGCGGACTCGGTGATGTCGATCTCGGGCCGGCCCCACTGGAGGGGTGTGTGGAAGCGGCTGCCCTCGGGCCAGCCGGCGGCATCCGCCGGAGGAGATGCCTCCACGGCGTTGAGCGCCGCGTTTTTCAGCCGGAGTATCTCCGTAAGCCGGGCGGATTCGTCCGCCGACGAAGGCAGCTTCGCGGCGATGAGGATCTCCAGGATCACCACCGAGGCGCGGGCGTCCTCGAGGCCGTAGTCCTCAGTGGTGGCGACGTAGCGAACGATCGCCCGCGGGCCCTGGCCGGTCAGTTGGGCCTCCCTGGCCTGGGGATCGGCCGTGGTAACGCCGACGGCCGCAAAGACGGCCTGGCCGCTGATGGTGGCGTCGGCCAGCGCCGTCTTCACGGCGCTGACGACAGCCCAGTCCTTGTTGGCTACGCTGATCGCTGTCATCAGGCCCGGTCCATCCGGATGACGGCCGCCGCCGAGCCGTTGCGGGCGTCGGCGCCTCCGGTCTTGAAGGCAAGGCTGAGTGAGGCCATGGCCCGGTCATACTGCTGCTGGAAATAGTCGCGAAGATTGCTGTACATGGTGTTCTGCCCCCGCTGGTGCGAGCGCCCGAGGGCGATCTCCAGGGCGTGATACGCGCACGCCATCCGCAACTGACCCGGGTTTGCGATCCTGCGGAGGTCGGGGTGGACGCGCGCGGCATCGGTGATGAACCACGCCTCACCGGAGCCGTGTCCGCCGACGTGCTGGCGAAATGCCGCCGTGACCTTGCACAGCACGTCCTCGCCGGCCAATCGAACGTACTCGGCCATGCCGGCTGATGCGTCATAGCCGGGCAGGTCTTCGATTCCGTCCCAGAGCCCGTCCAGGTCCTCGTCGGTGCAGAGAGCCACCTGAACGGGACAAGTGCCGTCGGCCGTGTACCGATGAATCCAGAAGGTCCCAGACAGGCCGGAGGAGTTGGCCTCGGACAAGCTCAGCTCGGCGGCGTTCCCGCCGGTCCCGTCCACGGCGGAGACGTCGGCCGAGCCCGTGGCGACC
Source organism: uncultured Planctomycetaceae bacterium (assembly GCA_964575155.1). Classification (GTDB taxonomy): domain Bacteria; phylum Planctomycetota; class Phycisphaerae; order SM23-33; family SM23-33; genus CAZNSB01. The sequence continues at coordinate 18,685 of CAZNSB010000018.1, forward strand.
TTGTCGCCGGAGGCCAGGCCGTCGTCCTTGTACAGGTTGCCGGTGACGGTGTCGCCGCTGCGGCTCATCTCCAGCCAGAGCACGCCGCCGTCCGTGTTCTCTCCGCCGGTCTTGGTCCGGATGCCCGACAGCCGCCAGCGGGAGGTATGAAACCCGCCACTCCGGTCCTCATAGCAGATGATGGATTCCCATTTCCGTGCCATCGTCATCACGATCCTTCCCGCCGAAGGCCCTCGATGTGTCAGGCCATCTCCACGGCTCGTTTCGCCAGCATCGATCGTATGTGTGACTTGATCGCCTGCTGATCCACGCTTCGGTACCGGCCAGCGACTTCTCGCAATGTCTCCCCGTCGCGGATGACGAAGACGCTTTGCGAAAAATCGCGCAGCAGTCGGTCGAGCTCCTTCCGCATCACTTCCAGGGTACACGTCGATCCTTCGCGCCGGTGGCGGAGGTTCGTGCCGTAGAAGTCGGTCTTGCCGTCCGCGTACTGCGCCTCCATCCCCACCAGGTAGACCGGCCGGCAGCCCAGGGCCAACGCCCAGCGGGCGGCGCAGCAGCCGGTGTTGCCGTTGCAGCACAGCACCTCCGGTGCGGATTCGTACCTCAGGGCGTTCTCGCCCGTCCACGTCCTCAGGCCGATGTGGCCCTGCCGGTGCTTCACGGACCGGTCGCACACCGGAAGCGCCCCGCAGGTGTCGATCTGTCCGCCGACGTCCCTGTACACCGTCCGGTCCACCCACAGGATGACCGTAGGCGTGAAGACCTTGACGATCCGGTTGACGCCGACGGTGAATCTCTCGACCAGGCAGCCGAGGTCGGCGACGGGCAGGTACGGGCTGTTCCCAAGAATGAACGCGGCCGTGCCCGGCAACTTCTCATCGTCCCGATTGCCGGCGAGCAAGTCTTTCAACATGCCAATCCCGGCCCTTCGCCAAAGGGGAGAGGGTACCGGCCAACTGATTCAGCGCTTCCTGGCAGGCGATCTCGCGGGCGTCGGGGTGTCGCAGCAAGCCCTCCACGGCACGCCTCAGCCGCCCCATCGTCGTAGGAACGTGGCGCGGATTGCTGCCGTAGAAATTTGACCGCCTGCCGTCGCAGCGGGCGGACATTCCCAGCAGGTATACGGGCCTGCATCCAAGCGCCATCGCCCAGTAGGCGGCGGAAACGCCGGAATTCCTGCAGTCGACGAAGGTATCGGGCGTCTTCAGCAGGCTCGTCGGGTGCAAGGCATTCCATCGCCCCTTGCAGATCTCATCGCGGGCCAACTTCACCGCCCTCGATCCGGCCAGGTATGGCTCAATGTCCGGCGTGACGGAGGCATCCAGCCAGATCAGCACCGTGGGGTCATAGCGGTAGACGATTCGGTTGACGCCGACGGTGAAGAAGGCGTCCAACACGGACAGGTCGTCCGGCAGGGCGGGCCCGTTGCCCAGGATGAAGGCGGGCTCCCCGGCCAAGCAGCCCGCGCAGGCCCGCCACTGCTCATCGCCTGCGCGGAGCACGGCGCGCCACCCTCTCGGCCAACCGCTCATGCGTCCTGCGGATGGCGCGTTTGTCCCTTTCCGTCAGACGGGCGCCGGTCTGCCGCAGTTGCCGGATATGCGCGCCGGCGGTGCGGTCCACTGTGTTTCGATCCAGGCTCATGACGGCAGTGCCCTGCTCACCCCGCCCGCTTGGGCGACTTGCCGTGGCGGGCTGCGGAGGATCCGGCGGCGTGGACTACGGGGTCGGCCGCCTTGAGCCTCCCCACGTCCAGGCCCTCGGTCGCCAGTTCGCCCATCTTGGCGTAAACGGCCTCGACGGTGCCGAGCCGGCGGCGGTCCATCGCCCGGATCTCAAGATCGCTGGGGCAGTCCGGGGGGTCGAGGGGATGCTTGAAGCCCTTCTCCGCCCGGTACCAATCAATGTTGGAGATGCGCGGATGGGCGTTGACGTTGGGATCGAGGGAGACGATCGCCGTGCGCTTGGCGTAGGTGGGCCTGCCGGTGCGCGGATCGATGCAGGGCCGCCACTTGCCGGTCCACATCTCCACGCCGTTGTACCGCCTGGGAGGACCGCCGGCAGCCGGGTTGCGCCGGTCCTTCGGCCCGCCACGCGGAAAGAAACGCCACACGACGCCGTGGGCGTCCACCAGGAATCGCCTGCCGCGGACGATGCCATAGTCGCGCGGGACGAGCTGGCCGGAAGCGTCGCGGATGTAGTTCCCGTCGCGGTCGACGGCGTACAGCCGCCCGTCCCGCCGGATCCGGTCCTGTATTTCCCGAATGTCGCGCTTCTCGGTCTCCGTGACTTTCTGCCCCGGCGGCAGAATGGCGTCGAACTTCTCAAGATGGCTCAGGTCGCTCATGCAGTTTCCTTTCGTTGACAGCTCCGGCCGCAGGCGGGGGCACCCGAGGGGCGACCCCCGCCTGCGACCTGATGCCAAAACGACCGGACACCGTAGGAGGCGAGCCCCAACGACGTCACGGTCCCACGGCCGGACGTGCTTCTCAGTCGTCCGTCTCGATCGGCACGCCGTAGGTGTCCACGACTTCGCCGACGCCGTAGGCGGTGGTGACGACAACCTCCGTCACCCGCCCCGAGGCGTCGTAGTCGTACTCCACGGTGATCGGGCGGAGCTGGACGAACGCCAGCGCGTCGCGGACGAACATCGCCCCGCAGCGGTCGACGTCGCTGTTGACGTTGGTGACCTCGGTGGTCGAGTAGATGGGCACGCCGAAGAGCATGCCGACAAACCCGGCCTCCGGCTGGCCTTCGGGCAGCCGGCCGCCGCGGATCAGTTCGGGGAGGTTGTGATACACCGCCCCGCCAGCGCCGACGATGGCGTTGAACAGGTCGGCCACCTGGCGCGGGTGCAGCGCGCAGACCTTCGCACCCGGGGCGTTGTTGTTGTCGAGGGTGTACATCGCCTCGATGAAGTTGGCGACGGTGATGTCGGTGCCGGAAGTGCCCACGGCGGTGGAACTGTTCAGCGCCGGGAACAGCGCGCACAGGTCCGCAGTGATCTTCTGTGCGATCGCCCGGCCCTGTGAGGCGCCCCACAGCAGCAACTGGTCTTCCAGCCGGCTGGTCTCCAGCGCCAGCCGGGTGATCTCCGTGCTCAGCCCCACCTCCGCGACGTTCACGGTCGCCTCGGTGGTCGTGCGCGCCACGGCGACGATATCGCTGGACTCGGTCACGGCGGCGGCCGTGGTCGTCGGGAGCTTCTGCATCGCCCAGGTCTTGCCCTGCCCGGGCGGAAGGATGTCGTTGAGCACGTGCGGGGCCACGACGTTAAAGGGCCTCGCCTCGCGGATCACCTCTGCCGCGATGAACTCCGTCGGCAGCGTGGTGGCAAGCGTGGTGGTCGTAGTCTGTGCCATTACGGCTTACTCCTTTGGCTTTGCCGGCCGGCGGCGCCGACGGGCGGCGCGGTGGGCCGGCGTGAAACCACTCGTTCAGACACCTCTCGGAGAAAGGATCAGAGAAAGCCCTGCTCCCGAGGGTTGCTCATGCCCAGAAGCCCCCGCAGTCTCTCCGGCCCCATCTCCAGGGCCCACTGCATCCGCTGCTCCTCGGGCAGGCCGTTGAACTCCTCGAGAGACCGCGGGCGGGCTTCCGACCTCAGCGCCCCCCCGGCCGGCCTGGCCCCCGAACCGGGGGTGGTATTGGCCTTGACGAGGTTGGCGTTCTCCGGCAGCGACAGGAAGAGGCCCACGAACGCCTGCACGTCGGCGCCCGGGCCGTCGCCATCGGCGATCGGCCGGCCCTGCTCGTCGAGGAACGTCGGCACGAAGCGTCCGTCCTCGCCGACGGCCATCTGGACGCGCGGCCGGAGCAGCGCGACAACCTGATCCGGGTTGATGGCCCCCGCGGCCGCGGCCGCAGCACGCAGGTCCCGGTCGCGAAGCAGACTGGTGAGCTGGCACTTCAGTTGGGCGTTTTCCTCCCGGACCGTCTGATCGGCTTCCTGGAGATCCTCGGCATCCGCTGCCGCTGGGACATCCGCACCGGCGGCGGCCTTGAGTTCAGCCTCCAGCTCGGCCAGTCTCTGCTCGGCGCGTTCAGCTACCGCGTCTCGTCGGCTTCGTCTTGGCATCTCACGCTCTCCTGTTCCTGAGTGTCTTTGCCTGCGTAGTCTTGATCACCACCTGCCCATCAGCAATCTCCATCCGGTACACCAGGCCCGGCTTCGCCTCCGCGAATCCCGCTGTCAGCCCGACTGCCGAGAGCGCTTCTCGCGCGATCTCCTCGGTC
>CAZNSB010000019.1:0-22757 GCA_964575155.1 uncultured Planctomycetaceae bacterium
GCCGAAGTCGAAAGACTCATCGAAGAGCGCGCCGCCGCCCGCAAGGCCAAGGACTTCGCCAAGGCCGACGCCATCCGCGACCGGCTCAGGGACATGGGCATCGAGATCTCGGACTTGCAGGACCGCACCGTCTGGCGCAAGGAGTAACCCCCAGGTCCGGCGCCGGGGGGCGTTTTTCCGTCGAAGGCGGCCCCGCGGACCTGGGCTACGAACCCGGGGCCGCCGGAAGCTACCGGCTCGACGCCGGCAGCCTGACGGCGCCGGTGCTGGTCGTCGGCCGGGGCGGGCGCGGGGGCTTCACGCAGAACGGCGGGACGGTCACCGCCAGCCTGTCGGTGGGGCTGCTCTCCGGCGGCAGCGGTGACTACCACCTCCTCGATGGCGTCCTCAGCGGCGCGGACACGACCGTCGGCGCCGAGGGCACGGGCAGCTTCATCCAGCACGGCGGTCGCCACGAGGTGTCCGGGTACCTGTCCCTGGGCGTCGACGACGGCGGCAGGGGCCACTACCTGCTGGCCGGCGGCGAGCTGTCCGCGAATGTGACCTTCGTCGGCGAGTGCGGCGCGGGGACGTTCACCCAGACCGGCGGCACACACACGGCCGGGTGGTACCTGTCCGTGGCTCAGCACGTGGGCTCGGTGGGGCGCTACGAGTTCGGCGACGGTCTGGTGGCGGCCGAATACCTGCTCGTGGGCGCCCGGGGCACGGGAACGTTCTGTCAGACCGGCGGCGTCAACACCGTCGGCACCGCCCTGTACCTGGCGCATCTGACCCTCTTCGGCGTCGGCCGGGCCAACTACACCATCTCCGCCGGGACCCTGGAGGTGCCGAACGGGTTCATCAGCGTCGGCGACGGCGGCCCGGCCAGGTTCCAGCTCGACGGCGGCACCGTCATCGCCGACGAGATGCACCTGGGCGAGAACGGCAGCTTCGGCTCCACCGGGGCCGGCGGGACGCTCCGCGTCAACACGCTGACGGGGTTCGGTCCGGTCTGCGCGTTTGCCGGCTCGCTGCACATCGGGCACGCCGGCGGCGCGGGCGCCGCCTCCTACAGCATCGCCCCCGCCGAGGGCCTGCTGATCGGGGGCGACCTGGTCGTCGGCTACGACGCGCCGGGCGAGCTGACCCAGACGGGGGGGAGCAACACGGTGGGCGGCGCTTTGGCTCTCGGCCGGGAACCCGGGGGGGCGGGGAGCTACGCGATCTCCGCCGGCAGCCTCGACGCCGGGGAGGTGCGGATCGGCGAAGGGGGCAGCGGCACGCTGGAGGTCGCCGGCTCGTCCGCGGCAATCACCGTCGCGAACGTGCTGCGATTTGGCGGGGACAGCCACGTCTCAGCCGTGCCCGGAAGCACCATCCACATGTGCGGGGCCGACCTGGACAACCGCAACACCGACGCGACCGACCTGAGCGGGCTGGGCAACCTCACGCTGGTCTTCGAAGGCGGCAGAGGCGTCGTCAGCCGCGTCGAAGTGGCCGGGGAGGACCTCGGCCCGTCCGCGTCCGGCTGGACGGACAATTTCGCCGTGTTCGGCTTGACGCTGGGCGGCGCCGACGCCGGGCGGGTCCACCTGGCGGACGACTTCGACAACCGGCAGGACGGCGACGCCAACGAGGCGCTGTATGTCGGCGTCCTCGCCATCCACGCCGGCGCCGACATCGTTCTCGACGGGCTCAACCTCTACTACCTCAACGGCGGCGAGCCCAAGCAGTTCTTCCGCGGCGACACCCAACTGGACGGGGTCGTGGACATCCTCGACCTTGCCGTCCTTTCCAATCGCCTCGGCGAGACGGGTGCCACGTGGGAGAAGGCGGACTTCAACGGCGACGGCACCGTGGACGTCCTCGACCTGGTCATCGTGGCCGGCAACTACGGCAGGATCACCGGCGCCGCCGGCCTGCCTACCTGCGCTGGGCAGGCAGGCGGCTCCACGGCCGCGCCCGTCCCCGAGCCCGCCACGCTTTGGGTGCTGTCCGGGGCCTGTCTGGCGCTGCTCCGGCGGCGGGCGGTCAAAGGCCGAGAGTCTCACCGATCTCCATCAGCCGGTTGTACTTGACGACGCGCTCGCCGCGCGAAGGGCCGACCTTGACGAAGTCTGCGTTCGTCGCGACCGCCAGGTCGATGATGAACGTGTCCGTGGTCTCCCCTCCCCCTCTATGGGAAACGATGGCTCGGAGCCCGTTCTTCTTGGCAAGCTGGACGGCGGCAACGGTCTCGCTCAACGTGCCCACCTGGTTGGGCTTGATCAAGATGGCGTTGATCGCCTTCAGGCGGATCGCCTTCTGAAGCCGCGCAACGTTCGTCGTGGTCAGGTCATCGCCCACGATCATCACCCGCTCGCCCAACCGTCCGTTCAGGACGGTCCAGGACTCCCAGTCGTCCTCAGCCAGCCCATCCTCAATCGAGAAGACCGGGAACTCCCCGGCGAACTCCTCGTACTGTGCAATGAGCTGCTCGGCGGTCAGCTTCCTGCCTTCCTTCTTGAGATCGTACAGCCCCTCCTCGTAGAACTCCGACGACGCGGGGTCCAGGGCAATGCCGACGTCCTCCCCCGGGGAGTAGCCGGCATCGGCGATGGCCCTGGCAAGGTAGCTCAGCGGCTCCTTGTTGGTCCGGATACCGGGCGGGGCATAGGCCCCCTCCAATCCGACGTTGACGCCGAGATTCTCCGCCTTGAGCACCGCGCCCAGGGCGTGATAGGTTTCAATTCCGGCCCTGACGGCGTCGCCCGACTTGAGGTCGCCCAGGACGCCGATCATGTACTCCTGCATGTCTGTGGAGTCGTGCGCGTGCCGTCCCCCCTCGATCATGACCATCATGGGCATGGGCACCGACGTGATGTCCCCCCCCATCCCGTACGCGCGTCGGATGTGCTCGTACAAGGGAATGGCCCCGGCCGCAGCCGCCGCCCGCGCAGCCGCCAACGACACGCTGAGGATCGAGTTGCCTCCCAATCTCTCCCGGCGGTCCGACGGATCCAGGGAAACGAGCTTCTTGTCTATGCCCTGCTGGTCCTCAACGTCCATGCCCACGATCGCCGGGGCGATCACATCGTTGACGGTGCCGACGGCCTTGAGCATGCCCTTTCCCATGTACCTGTCCTTGTCGCCATCCACCAGGGTCAGGGCTTCGTGCCTGCCGGCCGAGGTGCCAAACGGCACGGATGCGACAGCCATCACGTCGTTTTCCAGCACAACAACCGTCTCCACGGTCGGAACCGCACCGGTGCTCAGGATCTCCCTCGCGCGGATGTCCTTGATCTTCATGTTCGCTCTCCTGGATGTTTTCTCTGAGGCCCGTTCAACCGCCAGGGCCTTTCCGTCACGGGCGTGGAGCCGGACAGTATAGCCACGTCCGGCAGCGGAACGCAACCGTTGCCGGAAACGACTTCCGAGGGAATCCGCCCCGGGGGGGGATCACTTGCCGTCGTCATCCGCTTTTTCCGTGGGCGCCGCGGCGGCGATTCGCGTGCGGCCCTTGCGGGAGGTGATCTCCAGCTCTCCGCCCAGCGTCTGGACGCGCTCGCGCATGCGGGACAGCCCCAGGCCCTTCCCGCCGGCCTCGGCCGGATCGAAGCCCTTGCCGTTGTCGGTGACGGTGAGAACGGCCCGCCCGCCCTCGCGGCTCAGGCCCACGCGCACCCGCCGGGCGTTCCCGTGCCGGATGGCGTTGGTAACGGCCTCCTGGGCGATGCGGAACATGGCGATCTCCACGTCGCGGGGAAACCGCCCAAGGTCGTCCGGCACGAGGCAGTCCAGCTTCACCCTGGACTGCGCCCCGAAGTCCTGGGCAAGCTGGTGCAGGGCCGGACCCAGCCCCAGGGACTCCAGGATGGGCGGATACAGCCCGCGCCCGACCCGGCGGACCTCGCCGATGAGCTCATCGCACTGCGACAGCGCCTTGTCGACCTTAGCGGCGCGTGTGGCAGGGCACCGCCGGCGGCATTCATGGACAACGCTTCCCAGACTCAGTTTCATGGCGATCACCCCCTGCCCGACCGAGTCGTGCAGCTCGCCCGCCAGCCGGCGACGCTCCTCGTCGCGGGCGCTGGCCAGCCTGGCGCGGGCGGCCCGCAGCTCCCTTTCCGCACGCACCCGGGCGGTGATGTCCCGTGCGATGCCCTCCACGCCGGTGAGCTTGCCGTCCCCGTAGATCCCCGTCGTGGTCAGCTCCAGCGTGACCCGGTGGCCGTCGCGATGCACGATGTCGAAGGTCACCGGCTGGGCCAGGGGTTTTCCCCTCATCCGGTCCCGCAGCCTCGCGAAGATGGCCTCGCGGTACTCCGGGGCAATCAGCTCGCCCATGTTCATCGTCAGCAGCTTCTCCAGCGGATAGCCCGTGACCCGTTCGGCGGCGAGGTTCCCGAAGGTGTAGTTGCCCTTCAAGTCGATCTCGAAAATGATGTCCGAGGTGTTGTCGATGACGTGCTGGAGGCGGTCCTTGGACTGCCGCAGGGCCTCCTCGGCCCGTTTGCGCTGCGTAATATCCATGAAGGAGCCCATCATGCAGATCGGCTGTCCTCGTTCATTGGTGACGACGCTCGAGGAGAGGCTGGCATCGAAGCCGGTGCCGTCCTTCCTTTTTGCCCGCAGCTCCCCGGACCAACTGCCTTGTCTTTTCACTTCTTCGGCCACGCGTCCGGCTTCCTTCGCCTGCCGCCAGAAGGAGAAGACTGGTTTTCCGAGGACCTCCTCTTCGCTGTCGTATCCCCACAGCCTGACGAATGAGGGGTTCACGTAGGTCAGCTTTCCATCCAGGTCGGAAAGGGCAATGGCGTTGAGGGAGCTCTCGATGGCGCTGTCCTTGACCCTCAGTTCCTCCTCTGCCCGCTTGCGGTCGGTGATGTCGAACATGACCCCCTGGAGGAACAGGGGCTTGCCGCGCTCGTCGTGGACGACGGACGCGTCATCGCGCATCCACACGACCCGTCCGTCCCGGGCGAGCATCCGGTACTCCGACAGGAACCTCTGCCTCGCGACGTGGGCCTGCCGGACCTCCGCCAGGACCCGCTCCCGGTCCTCGGGATGGAGCCGCTTGCGCCAGGTGTCGGGGTCCGCCTTGTAGTCAGCCGGCGAGAAGCCCAGGAAGTCCTCCATCTGCGGGCTCACGTACGTCGTGGTGCTGGCCTCGTCCAGCGCGGCCAGGTAGGTGATGGCCGGAATCCTCTCCACCAGGGCGCGGTACCTGGTTTCGGAGTCCCGCAGGGCCTCGTGGGCGCGGGTCCGCGAGCACAGGTGTCCCAGGGCCGAGGCGTACAGGCCCAGCAGCTCGCACTGGTTGTCGCTCAGGGGCCGGCGGCCCAGGAGGTCGTCGGCGGAGATGTAGCCGATGATCCTCTCCCCGTCCCACAGCGAGGCCATGGCGGCGGCGCCCCGGCCGACGGGGCGGTCGTGGTCGTCGCGCAGTGGGGTGTCGGGCTTTGCGGCCAGACGGACCTCGTCGGACAGCACCTTGTCCACGAAGGAGCCGGGCTTCACCACGGTGACGCTGTCGCTTTCGTCCCGGAGGTTCCCGCGCTCGTCGGTGCCGAAGCTGCCCCGGACCTCGTTGGGCCTGCCGGTCCGCAACCACAGCCCCAGCCGATCGAAGCCCAGCTTTTCCAGCCCGAGCCCGACGGCCCGGCGGCACAGCTCCTGGAAGGAATGAACGGTCGACAGCGCCATGGTCACGGCGTGCAGGGCCGCAAGCTGCTCCCGAAACGCCCGCTCGCTCTGCCGGCTCTCCTCCAGGGCCTGCCAAGCCTGCTTCCGGTCGGTGATGTCGCGGCATGTCGTGAGCACCAGCTGCCGTCCGCCGAGCTCGATCAGGTCAACGTTCAACAGCGCCGAGTAGGTGGTGCCGTCTTTCCGCTTCAGGTCGACCTCGAAGTCTCGTGCCCGGCCCGATTCTTTGAGCGTCTTCAACAGGAGCGTTCGCTGCTCCGGCACGGCGTAGATGGAGGCCAGGTCGATACGCTTGAATTCCTCCAGGGTGAAGCCGGTGATCTCCAGCATCGTCTTGTTGCCGGCGAGCACGTGCCCCTCCGGGTCGGCGATGCCGATTCCCACCGGCGCCGCGTCAAAAAGAATCCGGTATCTTTTCTCGGACTCGCGCAGGGCCTCTTCGGCGCGGCGCTGCTCGGTGACGTCCCGGGTGAAGACCGCCACGCGGGAAATCTTCCCGTCCGCATCGGCGATGGGATGCACGTTGTTGTCCAGCCGTCTCCCGGCGCGCTGATCCTCGAAGCGGCGAGGTCGCCCGGTGCGAAAGACCTCGGCCAGGATTCTCATCCTGTTTTCCGCCAGATCGGCGGGGACGAACTCATGGATGGGCCGCCCGATCATCTCCGGCACCGTCTTGCCGACACTTCGCGCGGCCGGATCGTTCGCGGCAAGGATCGTCCCTTCCGCGTCCAGCAGCACCGCCCGCTCTCGGGACGCGTCCAGCAGCGCCCTGGTCGTGGCTTGGCTGTCCCGCAGCGCGCGCTCGACCCGGCGGAGCCTTACCTGGTCAGCCTCCAGCTCGCGGACGCGCCGCCGAAGCGTTTCCAGCTCGTTTTCCGGGGTGCCGGGTTCCTTGTCGGTACTCATCGCAAGACCCCTTCCCATGACGTACCCACGGGCCGGTGGGCGCGGGCGCCGTGACGTCCCTGTGCGGCTGCCTGCGCGCACACCGCCGCCGGGGCACGCAGTCAGAACGGCGTGCGCTGTATATTCTAGCATCGCCGGCGGCGAGGCCAGGCTCTTTTCGCCAGGCGGGTCGAGGACTCCTGCCGCCAGTGCACCGTTTCCGCCCGCCCCCCAGCCGGGTAGAATGCGGGCAATGACGCACGGACCGGCCAACGTTTCGCCGGCGCCGCCCAAGCCGCTGCGGGTGGGGCTGGTCGCGGGGGACAGGACCCTGGCCAATCTCGGCCCGGTCGTCCGCCACCTGGTGGTGGGCCTGCTGGACGAGCCGATGCACGTCTCGCTGGTTTGCCCGGCGGCGGCGGAGGCGGGGCACATTCCCGATCCACCAGTGGAGATGATCCGGTACGGGTCGCTTCGGCTGCCCTGGCTGGGGGCCAGGAGCGTGGAGGCCCTGGCCGAACGCCTGGGCCTCAGCGGGGTCTCCGTTCTCCACGGTCTGGACGCGGACGCCCTCGTCCTGACCCGCCGCCTCGCCGAGAAGGCCAAGCTGGACTATGTCGTCAGCGTGCTCAGCCTGGCCGACGACGTACACATCCGCGACGCGCATTGCCGGGCGGTCCTGGCCGGCAGCGAGCCCATCCGGGCCAAGCTGGCTGAATCCCGCGCCGCCCCGGCCGACCTCATCCAACTGCTCCCCCCGGCCGTCCACAGGGCACGCAAGGCGACCTGCTTCATCAATCCCCAGCACGCGCCGGCCATCGTCGCCGCCGGCCGGCTCAAGAGCTTCCAGCACTTCGCCGCGGTGCTGGAGGCCTTCGCCAAGCTGCGGTCCGGGCAGCGCGAGTGCGTGTTTTTTGTGATCGTGTCCGGCTCGCGGGAAAGCCAGTTGCGTCGGCTGGCGGGGAAGCTTGGGCTGATGTCGGAGCTGACCTTTGTCCAGCCCGCCGACGCCGAGCACCTCGCGGGGATCGTCAAGGCCGCCGACATCTTCATCTCTCCGGTCCCCTCCGACCGGGTGGAGATTGAGCTGCTCTCGGCGCTGGCCGCCGGCGACCCCGTCGTCGCCGCCGAGCCCACCGCGTGCGACTTCATCCGCAACGGAGAGACCGCGCTGACCTTCTCCCCGGGCGACGCCGAGGACCTGGCCGGACGCCTCAACGCCCTCCTCGACGACCGCGCCTGGGCGCGGAGCCTGGCGGAGAGCGCGCTGGCCCACCTCCGGGAGCACCACTCCCCCGCGAAGATGGCCGGCCGGCTCGCCGAGCTGTACCGCTCCGTCACCGGGCGGAAGGCGCCCCAGGAGTAGGCTCCGGGGACGGGCGCGGACCTGCCCGGCGGGCGGAGGGCAATACCCCGGGACGCGGGGTTTTCATTGGGCAGCCCCAGGCACCCCCGTGTACAGGCTGCGGCGCGGATCCCCCCGAGAAACGTCAACCGGCCTCGGCCCCCACGCCGAAGGCCTTGAGCATCTCCGCCAGGGGGGCGCGGTGGGCCTCCGAGAGCGGCACCAGCGGGAGGCGCAGCTCGTTGGCGATCATCCCCGCCATGGACAGCGCCGCCTTGATGGGGATCGGGTTCGTCTCCACGAACATGCCCTTGAACAGGGCAAACAGCCGTAGGTGCTGGGCGGTGGCCGCGGCCAGGTCGCCGCCCAGGATCGCGTCGGTGAGCTTGCGGACCTCGGCGGGCAGGATGTTGGCCACGACGCTGATGACGCCCCGCCCGCCGACGGCGCCGATGGGCAGGGTCAGGGAGTCGTCGCCGGAGAGGACGATGATGTCGCACGCGGCGGCCAGCGCCGAGGCGTTGTCGAGCTTGCCGGTGGCCTCCTTGACGGCGACGACCTGCTCGATCTCGTTGTACATCCGCACGATGGTCTCCGGCGCCAGCTCGATGCCCGTCCGCCCGGGGATGTTGTAGAGCACGATGGGCAGGGCGATCCTGGCCAGCTCCGCGACGTGCTGGTACATCCCCTGCTGGGTGGGCTTGTTGTAGTACGGGTTCACCACCAGGCATGCGTCGGCGCCGGCCTCCTTGGCGTGGCCGGTCAGCCGGACGGCCTCGGCCGTCGAGTTGCTGCCCGTCCCGGCGATCACCGGCACCTTCCCGGCAGCGCGGTGGATCGTAAACTCGATGACGGCGTCGTGCTCCTCGTGACTGAGCGTGGGCGATTCGCCCGTCGTCCCACACGGGATCAGCCCCTGCGTGCCGCCGGCGAGCTGGAAGCCAACCAGCCTGCCCAGCGCGTCCCAGTCCACCTCGCCCTTCCGGAACGGCGTGACCAGCGCCACCATCGATCCTTCGAGTTTCATCTTCTTCGCCATCTCCGGTACCTCACAGTCCTGACGCCAGCAGGGACTCCTGCGTATTCCACGTTCTCGCCGCGTTCGTTTAGCGGCGGCCCGCAGGGCCGCCTTTCGCGGCCGTGCCGGCCGCGGCTAAACGGCAGGCCGGGGCCGCGGAGGCTATCGTCCTGCCGATGCCCGTCGGATCAGGCCCTTCATCTCTCGGACGGCCTCGCGGAGCCCGACGAAGAGGGCCCGGCTGATGATGCTGTGTCCGATGTTGAATTCGGTGAAGCCGGCCATCGCCGCGACGGGCGCGATGTTGTCGTACGTCAGCCCGTGCCCGCCGTGGACGATCAGGCCCGCCCCCAGGGCGGTCTGAACGCCCTGGCGGATCTCCTCCACCGCGGCGGCGACCTTCTCTTCCCGCCCCTTGCTGCCATGGAGCAGCCAGGCGTTGGCGTATCGCCCCGTGTGGATCTCGATGGCGTCGCAGCCGGCGTCTTGGGCCGACGCGATCTGCTCCGGCTCGGGGTCGATGAACGCGCTGACCACGATGCCGGCACCCGCCAGCGTTCGGGTGACCTCCTTCAGGCGCTTGGCCTGCCCGACGCAGTCCAGCCCGCCCTCGGTGGTGACCTCCTGGCGCTTCTCGGGGACCAGGGAGGCCTGGTCGGGCTTGGTGATCAGGGCGATCTCGACGATCTCCCCCGCCAGGGACATCTCCATGTTCAGCTTGATCTTCACGGTCTCGCGCAGCAGGCGGACGTCCCGGTCGATGATGTGCCGCCGGTCCTGCCGCAGGTGGAAGGTGATGCAGTCGGCCCCGCCGAGGGCGGCCTCGGCCGCCGCCCAGACCGGGTCCGGCTCCACCGTCCGCCGCGCCTGCCGCACCGTCGCAACGTGGTCGATGTTCACGCCCAGTCCAGCCACAGTCTCTCTCCTGAGTATCGCCGCGGTTTGACGCCCACCGGCGCATCACCAAGCTACTCAGGAACGGGCGCGGACGCAATTGGCTTTGTCGGGCGGGACCTCTTTCGTAGAATGCCTGAAGATAGGGAATGTCATGATGAAAGATTGCGCTGCCTGTTTGATGGCAACGTTGCTGGTATTGCTCCCGCCCGCGGCGACGGCCGGTCTAGCCGCGGACGAGCCGCTGGTGATTACCGCCGAGGCGCGGTGGAAGTTCAGCGGCGACGACGGCGCCACCTGGACGTCCCGCCCGCCGGTCGTGCCCGGCGGCAAGCGGGTCACCCTGCTGGCCCGGACGAGGTTCCAGGTGCCGGACCCGGCGGCGGCGGGCTACTGGGCGCTCACTCACAACCTGCTGCCGACCCGGATCAAGGTGGACTTCCAGCTCAACGACCGAGATGTTCCGGCCCCGCTCAAGGGGATGTACTACAAGACGGTCCCGGGCGTGGAGGCCGGGCTGCTGAAGAAGGGCGAAAACGTCCTGACGGCGAATATCCGCATCGACAACCGCCGCCCCCGCCGCCGCCGGGGCAGGAAGGTCCTGGCGGACTACAACCTCCCCCTCCCGCGGAACCTGCCCACGCTGGCCGCACCGAAGCTGAAGATCCAGACCGGGCCCATCCTCGGCGCCTTCGGGAAGGACTACTTCACCGTCGCCTGCCGGACGAACGTCCCGACCGCCGTCGCGCTGTACGTTTGTCAAACCCCGGCCAGGAAGCTCAAGGAGGTGGGCAGGTCGCCGCTCGGGCTGTTTCATCGTTTCATGGTCAAGGACGCCCCCAACCGCCCCGACGAGTACGTCCTCGTCGCCGAAAGCGGCGGGCGCTACGAGGTGGCGCCGATGAGCCGCCCGGTCTTCCCGGCCAAGGACCTCCGCGTCGCCATCGGGACCCGCTACGAGGTGGCGCCGGTGATCCGCCCGGTCTTCCCAACCAAGGACCTCCGCTTCGTCATCATGGGCGACAGCCGCAGCAGGACCGGACACTGGGCCAAGGTCGCCGCCGCCGTGGTCGAGGAAAAGCCCCACTTCGTCATCTTCAACGGCGACATGTGCGGGCACGGGACCAACGACTGGGAATGGGACGAGCACTACCTCGGCCCGGAGCCGGCGCGGAAGCTGCTGTCCACCGTGCCGTACTATCCCGTCCACGGCAACCACGAGGAGAACGCCCCGATCCTGGGCAAGCTCTTTTACACCCCCAGCCCCGGCGGCACCGCCCTGGACTGGGCGCAGGAGATCGGCCTGGCGTTGTTCGTGGCCATCGACGGTCGCCCGGCCCACGGGTGGCGGGACACGGGATGGATCGAGAAGGTCCTGTCGGCGTCGAAGGCCAAGTTCATCTTCTTCGCCTCGCACTACCCGGCGTACTCCTCCGGCAACAACGGCGAGCTGGAGGCCGACGGCCGGCCGGAGGACCGCGGCTACCGCATCGCCCGCCGCGCCCTCCTGCCGCTGCTGCGGAAACACAAGGCGACCGCCTTGATCGTCGCCCACGAGCACTGCTACGAGCGCTCCGACCTGCCCGGGGGCCTCCCGCAACTCTGCATCGCCGGCGCCGGGGCGCCCCTGACCAGCAAGCGGCCCGAGGAGGTCGCCCGCCGGCAGAACCCCTACTCCAAGATCTACGTCAAGACCCTGAACTACGGCCTGTTCCAGATCGAAGGCGACACCTGCACCTACCAGGCCAAGACGCCGGAGGGAAAAGTCATCGACACCCTCACCTGGAAGCCGCGACAAGTGGAATGACCCGCCGCCGCGCGGCGAATCGGTTCGCCTTCTTCCGGCTCCGTCCTGTATAATGGCGGCTTCGAGAGAGGAAAGGATTTTGCCGATGCGTTTGAAGTTCGTTCGTCCCCTCGTCGTTTTCCCCGCGGTGCTGGCCCTGGCCTCATGCGCGCCCACCGGGCCGGAAAACCTCCTGGCCGGCGCGAAGTGGGAATACAGCCCCGACCGCGGGCAGACCTGGAGCCGAAAACCCCCGACCGTCCGCGGCGGCGATAAGAAGGCCTTCTACGTCCGCGCGAGCTTTCACGTGGAGGATGCCTCCGGGTACGCGGCGCTGGCCCTCACGCACGGGGCGCCGCCGCGGCAGCGGCAACTGTACCGCCTCAACGACCAGCCGATTCACGTGCCCGTGCGGGGCATGTGCTACCGGACGATCCCCGCCATCCCCCCGTCGCTGCTGAAGCCGGGCCTCAACACGCTCTTCGCTAAAGTCGGCATCGACAACCGCCCGCCCCCCAAGGAGCGGGCCGAGGACATGCCCCCCATCACCCTCAGACTGGCCACCCGCCTGGCCGCGCTGAAGCACGAGGACCTGCGGATTCAGAGCGGCCCGGTCGTCGGGGCCTGCGGGCCGGACTTCTTCTCCCTCACCTGCCGGACGAACATGCCCGCCCAGGTCACCCTGACGGCCCGGCAGATCGGCCCTGACGCAGAGCCCCTGCCCCGCTCCGTCGTCCAGGTCTCGTCCGGGCCGCTGGTCCACCGCTTCCGCGTCGCCGGCCTGGACCGGCGCACGCACGCCGTCGCCTACACCCTGACGGCGTCCAACGGCCGCTTCCTCCTCGTCAAGGACTTCGGCCCGGTTCGCCTGCCGAAGTCCGCTCACGCCCTGCGGATCCTGGCCATGGGCGACTCCCGGACCTACCGGCGGAAATGGGCCGCCGTCGCCGCCGCCGCGCTCAAGGCCGCCCCCGACCTGATCGCCTTCTCCGGCGACATGGTCAGCAGCGGGCGGAACGACTGGCAGTGGGATGAGCACTTTTTCTCGGCGGCCCCGGAGATGTTCGCCACGATCCCCTTCTACGCGGTGATCGGCAACCACGAGGAGAGCGCGCCGGCGTACCCGCTGCTCTTCCACACGCCCGGGGAGGACGGGCTGGCGACAAACTGGGCCCAGGATGTCGGCCCGGCGCTGCTGATCGGCATCGACTACCGCGACGACTGGGCGCCCGGGGGCGAGCCGGCGGGCTGGCTGGAGAAGGCCCTGGCCCGGTCCGAGGCGAAGTTCATCTTCCTTTTCAGCCACTACCCGGCGTGGACCACGGGCAAGCACGGCAAGCTAAACCGGAAGGGCCTCCCGGCCTCCGGCACCGTCCGAAAGATGCGCGACTGCATCGTCCCCCTGCTGACGAAATACAGGGCCACCGCCATGATCGTCGGGCACGACCACATGTACGAACGCTCGGAGCTGCCCGGGGGGCTGACCCACATCATCTCCGGCGGCGCCGGGGCGCCGCTCCGCGACCAGACCAGCACCGCCGCCCGGCAGAACCCCTACTCCAAGGCCTTCGCCAAGAAGCTGCACTACTGCCTCCTGGAGATCACCGGCGACGTCTGCACGCTTGGCGCCTACGACCTCGACGGCAAGAAGTTCGACGCCCGGACGTGGGAGGCGCGGAAGGCCGACTAGCTCCGACCTGCGGGGCGGCAAATGGATCTGCACGCTTTTGCTGCCGCCAACGGGTGTTACCTGTTCGAGGGCGACGGCTCTGAGCGTGGGAGTCTGCCGATGTGGACCTTTGCGGTTTCTATCGCAGCTTTGGCGTCGCTGGCCGCCGGCTACCAGGCCGGCGAGAAGGAGCTGCGGTGGCACCTGGTGAACTCAAAGGTTCCGGCGGTGAGTCTGCCTCACGGCCAGGGGGTGAAGCGGCCGCCCGCCGAGACGGTTGCCTACGCCCTCGTTTACGCCCACGCGGCCGAGGACCTCCAGGCCGAGCTGGAGGTCTGGTACCGCCACGGGATGAAGATCTGGCTCGCCGGCCAGCCCGTGCTCGACAGCGACCGCGTCAACACCTGGCACGTGCAGTTCGACCGCGTGGCCGTCAAGCTCAAGAAGGGCGTCACGCCGATCCTCCTGAAGGTGGGCCAGTATCCGTGGGGGTGGTACTTCACCTTCCGCCTCCGCGCGCCGGGCGAGACCCTCAAGAAGATCCGCCTGAGCCCCGAACCGCCGTAGCCGCAGGGTCGGCCGAGCGCGGCGGATCCGCCAGCCCACTTGCCTCTTGAAACGCCGCATGCTTTCGAGCGACCATCATGGCGGCCGTTCGTCAGCAGGAGCGAAGGAGACCGGACATGCAAATCCATGCCCCACTCGTGCCAACGATGGTGGCATGCATCGTGGCCGTCTGGCCCGCGGCAGTCTCGCAGGGCCGCGCCGCGGGTCCGAAAGAAGCGGAGGTGTTCGGCGCCGAGCCGAATCCAACCGGGATGCCGATCGGAGGAGGCAAAGGCTATCCGCGCGTGCTCGAAAAGGGCGACTACCTTGTCAAGACGCGAGAGGAGCTGATTGCCGCTCTCGGCAAGGCGAAGGCCAAAGAGGTCGTCTACGTGGACGCCGGCTGCGAGATCGATCTTACGGGCGACCGGGCGCTGGTCATTCCCGCCGAAGTGACCCTCGCAAGCGGGCGCGGCAGGAAGGACTGCCAAGGCGCGCTTCTGTTTTCCACGGAAGACAAGCGGACAAGCGGAAGACGGGAGCGCTTCTGCCTCTTTCGGACCGGCGGGCCCAAGGTGCGCGTCACGGGCCTGCGCCTGCGGGGGCCCGATCCCAAGGTGCGAGGGCGCTATCAGTACATCAATTCCGACGGAATCGAGTGCCGCCACGACGGCCTGGAAGTGGACAACTGCGAGATATGGGCGTGGAGCCACGGGGGCGTTTACGCCGTGAAGGGCACGGGCGTCCACGTCCATCACAACTCCATCCATCACTGTCAGCGCGCGGGGCTCGGATACGGCGTCGTCCTGAACACCGCCGAGGTGCTCATAGAGGCCAACGTGTTCGACTACTACCGCCACGCCATTGCCGCCACCGGCCGATCGCCGAGCGGCTACGAGGCCCGCTACAATGTCTCCGGCGCCCACGCCACCAGCCACGTGTTCGACATGCACGGCGGTGCGGACCGGAGGGACGGAACGAACGTGGCGGGGGATTGGATGAAGATCCACCACAACACCTTCCACGCCGGGACCACTCCGGTCGTGGTCCGGGGCCGGCCCACCCGGAAGTGCGAAGTCCATCACAACTGGTTTGTGCGCTCGGCCTCGCCCGGCCGGGCAGTCCGGCAGATAAACGCAAAGGGAAACCTCAGCGTGTATCGGAACGGCTACACCAAGGACAAGAAGATCAAGTAGCCGCCGCGGCCTTGGGGGACAGGCCCGTCCCGGACCTGCTGAGCCGGCAGCGCGAAGGTTGTCGCATCCGGTCGGAACCGCAGGCGCCCCGCTCCGCGACCAGACCGGGACCGCCGCCGAGCAGAACCCGTATTCCAGGGCCTTCGCCGGGAAGCTGCACTACCGCCTCCTGGAGATCACCGGGGCCGTCTGCACGTTTGGCGCCTACGGCCTCGACGGCAGGAACTCCGACGCCCGCACGTGGCACGCCCGAAAGGTCGACTGGCCGCGCACGGCAGCCGCGACTGCGGCGCCCATTCCGGCGGAGGGATACGGGGTCCGGCCGGGGGATCTCGTCTTTCCCTTGCCCGCGCGGGCGCGTTCCCGCATATTGTGTGTCCGGTCCAGGTCGAGCAAGCACTTTCAAAGGGCATGAGACATGGCAGAACTTCTGGAGGAGCAGCGCGAGAACTGGGGGTCGCGGGCGGGGTTCGTGCTGGCCGCCATCGGCTCGGCCGTGGGGCTCGGCAACCTCTGGGGCTTCCCCTACAAGGTCTACAGCTTCGGCGGCGGGGCGTTCCTGATCCCCTACATCATCGCCATGCTGCTGATCGGCATCCCGCTGCTGATCCTGGAGTTCTCGCTGGGGCACATGACCCAGCGCGCCGCCCCGGACGCCTACCGGGGCATCAACCGGAAGACCGAGCCGGTCGGGTGGTGGGGCATCCTCCTGGGATTCGTGATCATTACGTACTACCCGGTGATCCTGGCCTACTGCGGCAGCTTCCTGGTGGAATGCCTCAAGGGCATCTTCGCCGGCGGGGAGCTGCCCTGGGCCGGGGAGGGCCTCGAGGGCGTCCAGAAGGCCGACAAGTTCTTCTACCAGACGTACCTGAACAAGTGGACCGACGCGGACCTGGCCGCCGGCGCCAGGCCGTGGTCCTTCGGCCGGCTGGTCACGCCGGTGACGGTGAGCCTGGGCGTCATGTGGGTGCTGATGTACCTGTGCATCTTCCGCGGCGTGCGGATGGTCAGCAAGGTGGTCCTTTGGACCGTCCCCCTGCCGTGGATCATGCTGCTGATCCTCACCGTCCGCGGCATGACGCTGCCGGGGGCGTGGCAGGGGCTGAACTTCTTCCTCAACCCGGACTGGCGGCTGCTGGGAAAGCCGGAAACCTGGCGCTGGGCCTTCGGGCAGATGTTCTTCTCCATGAGCCTGGCCTTCGGGGTGATGGTGACCTACGCCAGCTTCCTCCACCGCAAGTCGGACATCAACAACAACGCCACCATCATCGGGCTGGCGGACGTGGGGACGAGCTTCGTGGCCGGTATAGCCGTCTTCGCCACGCTGGGCGGGATGGCCTTCGCCACCCAGCAGGCCGCCGTCGCCGCCGGCGACCCCAACCTGGCCGTCCCCGTGACGGAGGTCGCCAAGGCCGGGCCCGGCCTGACCTTCGTGGCTTTCCCGTACGCCTTGGCCCAGCTTCCGGGCTCGGCCTGGTTCGGGGCGATCTTCTTCACCGCCCTGCTGACCCTGGGCATCGACTCGGCTTTCTCCATCACCGAGAGCGTCCTCGCCTCGCTGGTGGACAAGACCCGCTGGAGCCGCGGGCGGACGCTGATCGGCATGAGCCTGGTGGGCTTCGGCCTGGGGCTGGTGTACTGCACCCGGGGCGGGCTGACGTGGCTGTATGCCATGGATGACTTCATTTGCAGCACCTGGGGCGGCATCGCCCTGCTGGGGCTGCTGGAGTGCGTGGTGGTCGGCTGGGCCTACCGCATCAAGCGCCTGCGCGAGCATGCCAACGAGCGCAGCGACTGGAAGCTCGGCGCCTGGTGGGACGTGACCATCCGCTACGTCGCGCCGGTCCTGCTCAGCGCCCTGTTCGTCTGGTCGCTGCTGGAGAAGGCCTCCCAGCCGGGATTCCTCTTCGACGCCGACGACAAGGTCGTCCTGCCGAACATGGTCGGCGTGGTCCTGGCCGGGCTGGTGCCCATCCTGGCGGTGGTGCTGAGCCTGATCCCCTCCCCCGGCGCCGACGCCCATGCCCAGCACGTCGGCCAGCCCCGCCACGGCCGCGGCCCCGGCGGCGTCGGCACGGTGCTGGCCCTGGCCGCGCTGGGCGCCATCGCATACGCCTTCTGGATGACCCAGCACGCCGCCGCGGGGCAGCTCGATCTGGAGCACTGGAAGGTCGGCGGGGCGAAGATCCCCGTCGGCTGGGCCATCGGCGCGGCGGCCGCCGGCGCGGCCCTGCTGGCCGCCATCCTCGGCGCCGGCGCCGTCCACCACGCCGAGAAGTCCCGGAAACGCCCCAGCGCGCTGGCCCGTCAGGCGGGCGGGCTGGGCGTCATGGCCTTCGGGGCCGCCGCCGGGGTGATGCTGGCGATGTTCTTCCGCCTGAATCCGACCTCGCCCCTCAAGCGGGAGGCGGCCGAGGAGGCCGCCGAACACCTCCTGCCGATGTCCTACGTCGTCCTGACCGGCATGCTGGCGCTGCTGGTGGTGGGGCTGGCGTGGTGCTTCTACCGCGCCATCAAGGGCATCGGCGCCCAGGCCGAGGAAACCCAGCTCCCCGAGGACGGCGGGAACGACTGACGAGGGTCGGCCACGCCGGCGTCACCGCCGGCGCCGGAGCTCGCGCTGGATGTCCCGCTGCTGCTGCCGCTTCTGGAGGTCGCGGCGCTTGTCGTAGGCCTGTTTCCCGACGGCCGCGCCCAACTCACACTTGGCCCAGCCCTTCTTGAAGTACAGCGCGAGCGGGATGAGCGTGTGGCCTTTCTGTGCGACGTGGACCTCGAGCTTGCTGATCTGCCGCCCGTGCAGGAGCAGCTTGCGGTCGCGGAGGCACTCGTGCTGCAACGCCCCTACCGCCTGCGGATACACGGCGATGTTCGCCCCGCAGAGGAAGGCCTCCCCGTCGCTGATCCGCGCGAAGGCCCCTTCCAGGGAAGCGCTGCCGGCCCGGAGGCTCTTGACCTCCGTGCCGAGCAGCTCGATGCCGCATTCGACCTTTTCCAGGATGCGGTAATCGTGCCACGCCCGGCGGTTGGAGATCCGCGGGGTGTTCGGGTCACTGTCGGCGTCGGGTTCGCCTTTGCCGGAGCGCTTCTTGGCCATACCCCCTGATGATACAGCAGGCACGAGGCACCAGGCACGAGGCAATAGGAAAAACGCCCGACCGCGCTTCCGTCTATTGACCCCTGTATTCCTAACGTTCGCCGCTTCCGCTTAGCCGCGGCCGGCACGGCCGCGAAAGGCGGCCCTGCGGGCCGCCGCTAAACGAACACGGCGAGAACATGGAGTACACAGGGGTCAATGATCGGCCGTCTTGACCTCGATCTTGCGGCTCTTGGCGGAGGGGGCCTTGGGCAGCCTCACCGTCAGCACCCCGTTGGCAACCGACGCGGCGATCTTGTCGCGGTCGATCTCGTCGCTGAGCGCGAACGCGCGGAAGTACGTGCCCGACTCGAACCCCACGTACGTGCGCGAGAATTTCTCGTCGGGAACCGCCACCTTGCCCTCGGCCTCCAGCGTCAGCACGCCCTTGTCCACCTGGATGGTAATGCCGTCCCGCTCGACCCCCGGCATGTCGGCCACCAGGACCACTTCCGCTTCGGTCTCGTAGATGTCCGCCAGGGGGCTGAAGGTGCCCTCCGCAAGCTCGCGCCCGGACCGGCTCGTTCGAACCTTGACTGGTTTTTCCTTCGGCATGGGTCTGTCTCCTGCTTAGGGGCGCGCCTTGACCTCGATCTGCTTCGGCTCGGCCGCGGCCGACTTCGGCAGCCGGATCGTCATGACGCCGTCGGTCAGCGTGGCCTCGATCTTCTCGGCGTCGACCTCGTCCGGGAGGACGACGGTCCGGGTGAATTCCCCCTCGCCGCGCTCCCGCCGGATGAAGTTGAGCTTCTCGGCGTCGGGCAAGGCCCGCTTGAGGCCCTTGACGTTCAGGGTCTCCCCGGTGATGCTCACCTCGAGGTCTTTGGCCTCGACCCCGGCGACCTCACACTGGACCAGGATCTCGTTGTCGGAGTCGTACACGTTCACGGGGGGGTACGCCCCGCCGCCGACCCGCCGGCTCTCGGCGTACCAAGGCCAGCCCAGGCGCTCCAGCTCGCGCTGGATGTAGCGCAGGCCCGCGAATGGATCGAAATTCGTTCCCCATCTGAAGATCGCCATTTCCGTGCTCCTTTCCAGCCGGCCTCCCGGCTTTCCACCCAACCTTTCTGCAAGCCCCATACCAGCATAACGCCAAAGCCAACCCTCTTGCCGTAAAGGTGTTATGGCTTGTGCCAAGTCCGGCCCCCTGACACCGCCGCTGCCGGGCCCGCCCGGCGTGTCATTTTGACAGTCCCCCGCCGTGCTCCTGCGAGCCTTCCGCTCCCGAGGCCGGAACGTCCTCCTCGCGCTCGAACGGCCAGTACTGCAAGTCCCCGCTGTTGAGCGATTCCAGCCGGGACCAGCTTCTCCTGAACCTCGTCAGCAGACCCGTCAGCAGCATCACTGGAATCAGCGCCAGAAACACGCCGAACCACTGCTCGTCGATGGCCATGATCGCCATCGACAGGAGCAGCAGCAGGACGGCCCATCCCGCCATCAGGGTCAGGCATCCGGGCGCACGGAGCAGG
Organism: uncultured Planctomycetaceae bacterium; assembly: GCA_964575155.1. GTDB lineage: Bacteria > Planctomycetota > Phycisphaerae > SM23-33 > SM23-33 > CAZNSB01. The sequence goes on from CAZNSB010000019.1 coordinate 19,612, forward strand.
CCCCAGTTGTACGGGTACTCGCTGAGAAGGAAGGCCCGGCAGCGGGCGAGGATTTGCCGAAGGGCCTCCTGGCCGGCCTCGCCGAACTCCTCGGAGAGGGTCCCCCCGCCGATCTCCGGGAAGATCTCGCTGGCGATCTTCTCCAGCGCCTTGTCGCGGTCGGAGCCCGGCCAGGCTTCCTCCATGTCCCCGCCGGAGATCCGCCCTGCGAGGTACTCGGAGATCAGCTCCGCCGCTCGCCGGCGCGCCGGGATGTCGATCTGCACGAGAGTCATGGGCCCGGACGGGCACCCTCGGTTCCCTCTCCGGGGCGCGTTTCCCGCTGGAATTGGCGCCCGCCCTGTGCATAGTAACTACCCTAACGCGTGGGTTCTTACAACAGCCGGGGCGGGCGGGTCGTTCCTGCCTGCGTCACGCAGCCGGACGACGCCGGGCCGCCTCTGGGAAAGTCGATCCCGTCAACGACAACGCCCTGAGGCTATACGAGAAGTTCGGATTCACGCAGCGCGAGTTCCACCGCGGGTACTATCGCGGGAACGAGGACCGGTTCGTGCTGGCGCGGCCGGCGAGGAAACGCGACCATGAAGATTGACGCGATCGACGTCTTCCACGTGGAGATGCCCCTGGTGCGCCCGTTCCGCACGGCCTTCGGGGAGGAGACGGTCGTCGAGTCCGTTCTCGTCCGGATGCGTTGCGGGGCTGCCTCCGGCTGGGGGGAGGCATCGCCGCTGGCGGCGCCGGCGTACAGCGGCGAGTACGCCGGCGGGGCATTCGGCGTGATCATCAGGTTCCTCGCCCCGCTGCTGCTGGGGCAGGACATCCCCTCGGGCGCCGAGCTCCAGCGGCGGCTTGCCGCCTTCAAGGCCAACCCCTTCGCCAAGGCCGCGCTCGATCACGCCTGGTGGGACCTTGACGCCCGCATCCGGCGCCAGCCCCTGTGGAAGACGATCGGGGGCCGGCGCGACACGGTGGACGTGGGGGCGGACTTTGGCATCCTGGCCGGCATCGACGAGCTGATCCGGATGGTGCAGGCGGCGCTGGAGGCCGGCTTCAAGCGGATCAAGCTCAAGTACGGCCCCGGGTGGGAGCTGGAGATGGTCGCCGCCGTCCGCCAGGCCTTTCCCGACGCGACCATCCACATCGACTGCAACAGCGCCTACACCCTCGACCACCTCGACATGTTCAAGAAGCTCGACGAGTACGACCTCGCCATGATCGAGCAGCCATTAGGCCACGACGACCTGATCGATCACGCCGCCCTCCAGCGGCGGATCCGCACGCCCATCTGCCTCGACGAGAGCATCACCTCGCCGCCCAAAGCCCGCAAGGCGATCGAGATCGGCGCCTGCCGCTGGATCAACGTCAAGCCCGGCCGGGTGGGCGGCCTGACCCACGCCGTTGCCATTCACGACCTCTGCCGCGACGCCCAGGTGCCCTGCTGGGTCGGCGGCATGCTGGAGTCGGCCGTCGGAGGGTATCACTGCCTCGCCCTCGCCACGTTGGAGAACTTCAAATACCCCTCCGACATCTTCCCCAGCGAGCGCTTCTACGAGCCTGACCTGGCCGAGCCGCCCATCCTCCTCTCGGGCCCCTCCCAGGTTACCGCCCTGCCGGGTGCCGGCTGCGGGGCCGAGCCCGTCCAGGAGAGGCTGGAATCTCAGACAATCCAGAAGGCGTCTCTCCGCCCCTAGCGCCCGGCCGGGGCACCCGTCCCGTCACATCGGCTGGGACGAAGCGCTGCTCCCAGGGGCGCTGGCGGGCCGGGGCCGGACCTTCTCGATCGCCTCGGCGGCGGCGTCGCCGACGTCGCGGTCGGCGTCCTTGGCGGCATCGGCGAGGGCGGCTGCGGCGGCGCTGGCCGCGGGGCCGATGTTGCCCAGGGCGCCCGCCGCGGCGGCGCGCACGGCCGCGCTCTGGTCTTTCAGCGCCGCAATGAGCCGGGGGACGGCCGGCTCCGCCGCCGCGCCGATCCCCCCGAGGGATTCAGCCGCCCGGCCGCGCACGGGCCCCTCCGGGTGGCCGAGCGCATCCATGAGTGGGACGACGGCCGCCGGACCCATCTGCCGCAGCGCCCGGGCGGCCGAGTCGCTCACGGAAACGACGTCGTTCTTCATGACCCGGACGAGCTGGCCGACAGCGGCCTCGGCCGGGGGGCCGATCCGCCGCAGGAACCAGCACGCGTTGCGCCGGACCTGCTCGTCCTCGTGCCTCAGGGCCCCGATGAGGGCGGGCACCGACGCCAGGCCGATCCTCGCCAGGGCGTGCCCGGCGCTTCCGACCCTGCGGTCCTTGTCCGTCCACGCGGACACGAGGGCGGGGATGGCAGGCTCGGCGGCCGGACCCATCGCCCCCAGGGCGTAGGCGGCGGCCCACTGCACCTCGCTGTCGGGGTCGTCCAGGGCCTTGGTGAGATGCGGCACGGCCGCCTTGGCCGGCGGGCCGATCGCCGCCAGAGCGTGCGCGGAAGTCCACTGCACCTCGCTGTCGAGATCCTCCAGCGCCCGGATGAGCTGTGGGACGGCCGCCCCCGCCGGGGGGCCGATTTCCGCCAGCCCGCGGGCGGCGCGCCGCCGGGCCGCACGGTCGGGAGATCGCAGCCCTCGGATGAATGCTTGGACCCTATTCGGGTGGGCGGGCGTCGGCTTCGGCTGGCGCGCCGGCTTCCGCTTGCCCGGAGCCGGGCCGGCCGGGCGGTCCTCGCGGCACCCCGCCCAAGCCAACAACATGCCCCCCCATGCCGCGGCCAACACTATGCTTCTCATGGGTGTCCTATCCCGCTCGGCGGTCCCTTCCACTTCGGCGGTCCCCGCCGCCGCGGCGGTCCGAATCGCACCCGGGGGGCGCCGACCTTGCGGCGGTCTTCCAGGCTTCGTCGATCCTCGTGGCTTCGCCTGTCTGGGCCGGGCCTCTTCTCGCTCACCGTGATACCTTTCACTCAGGGCTCGATGGCTCCTCTCGCGCACATAACGCCTGCGCTCAGGCGAAAATGAGTCTATGGAGACGCCGCCGCCGCGCCAAGGAAGCTTTGCCGCGGCCCTGAACGTCGCGCCCTGCCTGCGCCTTCACCCCCACTGGGCCGGGCGGGATTCGGACCCGCACGTCCGTTTCCGGACAGGGGATTTTAAGTCCCCAGCGTCTGCCAGTTC
>CAZNSB010000020.1:0-11932 GCA_964575155.1 uncultured Planctomycetaceae bacterium
TTCAGGCCCATCATGGCCCAGGCCGGCATGGACAGCCCGTACAGCGAGAGGCCCTCGAAGGAGGGCTCATCCTTTCGCCCCAGCAGCTCCTCTTCCAGCTTCCGGGTGACCATGCGCTTCGGCCAGGTGATCCGCCCGCCCCTGCGGGCGGGCGTGTACCGGCGGATCTCCAGCTCGGTCGGGGCCGGCGAGCCCTTCCTGTACCGCACCCTCATCTTCCGCGAGGCGACCGGGTCGAAGCTGAAGCGGATCGACTTCTCGGGCGGTCGGGCCTGGACCTTCAGCCCGTCGCGGACCGCCACCCAGCCATCGCCGTCGAAGACCTCCAGCCGAAGCGTCTCGGGCGCCGGCGGGGCCTCGGCGAAGAACGCCTCGGCCCGGTCGGCGACGTGCGCGATCGCCCAGGCCACGCCGAAGCCGGCGCAGCCGGCCGGAAGCTTCGCCGCCGCCTTCCGGTCGCCGTCGGCCAGCGCCGGCGCCGCCACCTCCTTCCCGTCCTTCCTCCACGCCAGCACCCGCGCCGCCCCGGGCGTGTCCTCACCCAGCCGGGAAAGGTTGTCCTTCTTCATGGTCTCCTGCCCTTGAGAGATGAGGCAGCCCATCAAGAGAGCAAGGCCGGCGATCTTCACAGTCATCATTTCGCGAAACATGGGCAAGCTCCCGGCGCTGCCGCGCGCCAGCCCCCCCGGAAGGCGGGGGTTCAAACCCCTCCCTTCCGGGAGGGGGGGCTTTCGGCACGAGTGCTCCGCGCCCACTCCCACGCCGACGCCTGCCACCACAGCAGCGAGGGCAGCACCGAATCCCAGGTGCGGGGCTGGTCGGGTTCGATGCCCATGGGCGAGCCGGCCAGGCCCTTCAGGACGCCGTCCAGCTTCCACCCCAGCAGCCGGTGGGCGTTGGCCAAGGCCGGCGTGGCAAAGCAGGCGCCGGTGCCGTAGCCGGCCCACGCCCCGCCGTAAGGGTGCTTCCGCAGCGAGCCGTCGGCGGCCTGCTCGGCGATGACGTGGTTGACCGCCCGCATGGCGCCGACGCGGACGGCCTCTCGCTGCGGGTGGTCGGGCGGCATCACGCTCAGCAGCTCCACAAGCCCGCGGGTGATGATGCTGTGGTAGTTGATCTGCTGGTTGTGATGGTCCGACCACATGCCGTTGGGCAACTGGTTCTTGAGCGTGCGCACCGCCCGGTCCACGGCCGAGGCCAGCACGGCCTTGTCCTTCGTCAGCCGGTAATGCGCCGCCTGGTGCCAGACGGTGAAGAAGTTGTAGTTGGCGTTGCCGCTGACCGGCATGGCCATGGCCCAGCGGGCGGCCTTGGCCGAGGCGTCGAGGTAGCGCTTGAGCTTGAACTGCTCGTGCCCGGCCGCCAGCGCCCGCCCGGCGATGGCGGTGTCGTAGAGGCTGTTGCCGTCGACGCTGCCGCCCGGCGTCCAGTACCACTTGTAGGCGCCGCTGGGGGTCTGCTCCTTCAGCAGCCATTCCAGCCCCTCCTTGGCCCGCTTGAGGTACAGGGCGTCGGGCTGGACGCGGTGGGCGATCAGGTAGGCCAGCACCGGCCGGCCGGTCCAGCGGACCAGCGGGTGCCTGCACTCGGGCCGGTTCAGGCTCGACCAGGTCGAGTACCCCTTGCCCCAACTGCCGTCGCCGTTGTAGACGCCCTCCATCAGCCGGTGGCAGAGCAGGAACCGCTTCCTGATCTGCTCGACCTTGGGGGCGGGGAATTCCCGGCAGGTGGTCAGGAACCGGTCCGTCGGGACGGCCTGGAAACGCTCCTTCGCCCGCTTCAGCGCCGCGTCGTGGGTCTCCACCGAAAGGATCCTCACCTTGTATCGCGGGCTGGTGTTGACCAGCTCGACGGTGTTGGCCCCCTCCCGCCAGAGCTTCCCCACGCCGAAGGCGTAGAGGTAGTCGTCCATGCCCGCAACGTAGTACCTCCCGCTCTTCAGCGCCGGCAGGACGTCGTTGTCGTAGAACAGCATCCACGTCCCGCCGGCGGCGTCGTACAGCGACCACTTCTTCGGGTGGCTGCGGTGGTTGGGCATGGAGAAGGTCCTCGGCTTGTTGGCCGGGTGGTGATCGGCCCCCAGGGCGGTGCCGTTGACAGCCACCTTCAGCACCGCCGCCATGCCCGCCTCCCCGAAGGGATAGACCAGGTGCGCCGCCAGCTTCAGGGGCGGCCCGGCCCGGGCCCGCGCGGGCGGGAGCGTCACCGTGAAGGTCCTGGCCTGCCCCGGCTGGAGGAGCGCGTCCGGCAGCACCACCGGCGCTCCGCCCGCCGCCGGGCGCGTCGCCGCCGCGGCGCAGACGCCCCACGCCAGGATCAACCCAAGCCCCGCCGGCACGCACGCCGCCGGGGGCGTCATCCGAGAGGCATGTTTCATCGCGTCACTTCCTTTCCGGGCGGCGCGGGGGCCGCCCCCCCCCGCGGGGTGCCAGTAGCCCCCGCCGGAAGGCGGGGGTTGCCGGCACCGGGTCTCCCGGCGCTATCGTGCGCCAACCCCCGCCTTCCGGCGGGGGCTGCCGGCGGGGGCTGCTGGCACCGCGTTGACTACCGGGCGCGCTCCCGCAGCTCGTCGGCGTGGGCGGCGACCTTTCGGACGGCCAGGACGTACTCGTCGATGACCTCGGGGCGGTGATGCTTGAACCAGGGGATGCCGAAGCAGATCTCGGCAATGGCCTCGGCGACCGGAAGCGAGCCGGGCGCGGCGCGGGTCTCGCGGTCGGCGTTGGCCAGGACGGTGGGCCTGCCGTCGCCGTAGATGTCCGCCTCGTTGAAAAGTGCGTGGGTGTGCAGCGGGAAGTTCGCGCCGGGGGAGGTGCCGAAGCCCTCCGCGCGGAGGGCCTCGCAGAAGCGCCCGATCGGAAGCCCGCCCAGCTCCCTGGCAACGTACAGTCCCTTGGCGTTGTACCACCCGCCCATCTCGCTGCCGGAGTCGCGCGGCGGGCGGTGGGCGCGGACGCCCGGGGTGCCCTCCAGCCGGTCCCAGAAGTAGTTCATGGCCTGGAGGATCTCGGCGTTGCGTCGGTCGTATTGCTTGAGCTGCACCCGGCCCATGGCGGAGGCGAGCTGGTTGAGGCGGTTCTTGACGCCGCCGGCCGGCAGGCCCGCCAGCCGCTTCAGCTCCGGAAGCGTCAGCCCGCCCTCGTCGAGACCGTGGCGCTGGTAGTGGCCCCAGAGGACGGCCCGCTCGTGGATCGGGCGGTCGCCGGTGACCAGCATGCCGCCCTCGCCGATGGGGAGGCTCTTCCCGCTCATGCAGGACATGGCGGCGACGTGGCCGATGCTGCCGAGCTTCCGGCCCTTGTAGACGCCGCCGTGGGCGTGGGAGACGTCCTCGATGACCCGGATCCCCCGCGGGCGGGCCAGGGCCAGAATCTCGTCCACGTCGGCAGGGTACCCGGAGTAGTGGACGACCACGATCGCCCGCGTCCGCTCGGTGATCCGCTCGGCGACGGAAGCGGGGTCCACGCACAGGCTGTGGCGCTGGATGTCCGCCCAGACGACGGTCGCCCCCAGCGACAGCGCCGGCAGGCCCGACGCCCAGTAGGTCATGGACGGACAGATCAGCTCGTCGCCCCGGCGGACGCCGACGGCCCACATGGCCGCCTGAAGCGCCGCCGTGCCGTTGACGTGGGCCAGGGCGAACGGGAGGCCCTGCCAGGCGGCGAACTCCGCCTCGAACTTCCGCGTCACGTCCATGCCGGACATCTTCCCGGCCCGGAGGACCTCGAGGACGGCCCGCTCGTCGTCTTCGGTGACGATCGGCCAAGTGAACATGTCGCCGGGGTCGCGGGCGACCGCCTTCGGCCCGCCGAAAAGCGCCAGCTTCTCGCCCGCCTTCGTCTCTGCGGTGCTCATATCTCACCTCTCAGCAGTCTCTCGGCGTTTCGGTGATAGATGTTCTCGGTCGCCTCGGCGGGCAGGTCCAGGCCCCGGAGGAACTCGTCCAGCCCGCCGCTGCACTCGTCCCGCCCGAACAGCAGCCGGTCGTGGTATTTCAGGACGAACGCCCTGCCATGCCCCGGGTCGCGCTGGAGGGCGTTCAGGGCCGAGGTGGCCGACAGGTCGGCGCAGAGGTTCTCGAACCCGTCCAGCAGGGCGGCGACCTGCCCGCCGGGGGTCACGCGCCCGGCGGGGTAGCCTCCCGCGGCGGTCTCGGCGTCGCCGGAGATGTGCCGCCAGAACCCGGGCCCGTGGGCGATGAAGCGGGTGTCGGGGCAGGCCTGGAGGGTGCGGGCGACGTTTGCGGGCGTCCCGCCGTACCACTCCAGCGAGTACTTGGGGCCCTCGCCGTCGGCGAAGGGTCGGAAGGGCACGTCCAGGTGGAACAGCACGGGCAGCTCGTGCTCCCCGCAGAAGCGGAAGAGGTTCACGCAGCGGGGGTCGTCGAGGGCGATGGCGGCCTTCCACTCCCCGCAGATGCGGACGTCGTACATCCGGATGGCCGCGGCCAGGTGCCTGACGGCGCAGGGGTCGAGGGGGTGGGGACAGTAGCCCGCGACGAAACGCTCCGGGTGCCGCCGAACCGCCTCCACCACGTCGGCCAGGGGAAGCCCCCGGTGAGGGCGGGACGAATCCGCGTGAGCCGGGTTGAACGCCTCCTCGTACGCCCCCGCGCCCTGCTCCAGCGGCGTGGCGTCCCAGGTCAGCAGCACCGCCTTCTCGATGCCGTGCTCGTCAAGGTCGGCCACCAGCGCGGCGTCGTCGCGCCCGTGCCAGAAGGCGTGCTGGTGTGCGTCGATGATGCGGCTCGGCCTGGCCAATTTCGCGCACCTCCCGCCGGGGAAGTTTTCGCCGGCGGACCCAATGTAGCGGGCGCGCCGCCGGCACGCAACAGCCAACCCCCCGCTTCCGCGGGGGGCTGGTTCGTTCCGCTCGCGGGTGATCCGGGTTATCCACTAGCCCCCCGCGGAAGCGGGGGGTCCGGCGGACCCGGGCTCCTTGACAAGGGCAAGCGGCTCGGGCATGATGGTCAGGCGGTCCGTCGCGGGCGCACCGGCCCGCCCGGACCCGGCCGACCACGGAGTCATGTAGGACGCCAGTGATGACCATCCTGACCCAACCTGTTGCCCGCGCCGCGGCGGCGGCGGGCCTGGCCGTCTGCGCCCTGGCGGCGGGGTGCTCGCCCCGCTGGTTCGCCGGCCAGGCGGACCGGGCGGCGTACGGACTGATCCGGCAGAAGCAGCGGGTGGCGATGGGCGGGGAGCGCCCGTTCAGCATCAGCTACCGCCCCATCCTGTCGGCGCGGCACCGGCCGGCGGGCCAGGTCGCCCTGCTGGACGGCAAGCCCATCCCCGTCGGGTCGGGCCCGCCGCGGGTCCTCAGCCTGACCGAGGCCCTGCGGATCGCCGCCCGCAACAGCCGCAGCTTCCAGACCGAGAAAGAGGACCTCTACGTGCAGGCGCTGGAGCTGGCCAACCTGCGGCACGACTGGTCGCTGCTGGACGGGCAGCTCACCAGCGCCGGCGACTACGCCGACGGGCCCGGGCGGGCAACCCGCTGGGACGCCACCGGCGAGGGCGGGCTGTCCTTCACCCAGCGCTTCGCCGCCGGCGGGGCCCTGACGCTGGCCATGGGCCTGGACTTCGCCAGCACCTTCACCGGAGTCAAGAGCACCACCGTCGGCTCGCTGCTCGAGGCCAACTTCACCCAGCCCCTCCTCCGCGGGGCCTTCCGCCGGTTCGCCTACGAGGACCTCTACCGGGCCGAGAGAAACCTCGCCCTCGCCATCCTCACCTACGAACGCTTCGTGGAGAGCTTCGCCGTGGACATTGCGGCGGACTACTACGAGGTGCTGCGGCGCCGCGACCAACTGGGCAACGAGCGGGAGAACCTTCAGCGCCTGGAGCTGACCTACAAGTTCACGCAGGCGCAGGTGAAGGGGGGCATGCTCTCGCGGGTCCAGGCCGACCAGGCCGAGCAGAACCTCCTGAACGCCCGGGCGCGGGTGGAGTCGGCCCGCCAGGACTACGAGGACGCGCTGGACGAGTTCAAGCTGACGCTGGGGCTGTCGATCGCCGCCCGCGTGGAGCCGGCCCCGGCGGAGCTGGTGCGGCTTCAGCCGCTGCCGATCCCGATGGGCGAGGCGGAGGCCGTCGGCACCGCCCTGCGGACCCGCCCCGACGTGCTGACGACGTACGCGGGGCTCCGCGACGCCCGCCGCGACGTGGAGATCGCCGCCGACGCCTTCAACCCCCAGCTCGACCTTCTCCTGGGCGTCTCCGCCACCGGCACCGAGCCCAGGAAGCCCTTCAAGGTCCGCTTCCACGACCGCACGTACTCCGCCGGGTGGACGTTCGACTACGGCCTCGACCAGACTGACAACCGCGACAACTACCGCCTCGCCCTCATCGAACGCAACCAGGCCGAGCGAAGCCTCGAAGAGTTCCTGGACACGGTCCGGCTGGAGGTGCGGCAGTCGTACCGCTCGCTGGTGCAGTCCAGGCGGACGCACCAGATCCAGACCGCCGCGGTCGCCCTGGCCAAGCGGCGCACCAAGCTGGCCCAACTGGAGCAGAAGGAGGGGCTGGCCAGCACCCGGGACGTCCTGGAGGCGGAGGACGCCCTGAGAAACAGCAAGAACGCATTGACGTCGGCGCTGGTAAACTATGTGACGACGCGTCTGCGGTTCCTGGCCACGCTGGGCATGATCGCCGTGGACGCGGAAGGCAGGTTTCATGAACGGCCCAGGCCCCAGCATCTCGACCGGTACCGGCCGGACGCCCCCGCGGGACCCTAGCGGCGGGGCGCGCCGGCGGCGGCGCCGGAGGCTCGGCGCGGCCCTCGCCGCGGGCGCGCTCGCCGCGGCGGCGTGCGTGCTGGCCGGGGGCGGCGTGAGCGGGTGCGGGCCGTGGGAGTCGGACCCCTCCGACCCGGACGTGGGGGACCTGCCCGCCGACGTCGTCCGCCGCGGGCCCATGGCCGTCACCCTCACCGAGAGCGGCGAGGTCGTCGCCGAGAAGCAGCAGGTCATCAACAACGACCTCCGCTGGTCCGCCATCATCGAGGAGATCGCGCCCGAGGGGCAGATCGTCCAAAAGAACCAGCTCCTCATCCGCTTCCGGTGCGACGAGCTGGCCGACGCCATCGAGGAGCAGCAGATCCTCGCCCGGGCCGCCAACGACAACCACGTCTCCGCCCTCACCAGCCTCGAACTGAAGAAAATGAAGATGGACGCCCAGGTCCGCAAGGCCGAGCAGGCCCTCGCCGACGCCAAGGCCGACCTCAAGAAGTACCAGGAGGCCGAGTGGCCCCAGCAGCGGGACGAGGCCACCGCCGAGATCCAGCTCGCCCAGCGCGACCTGAAGCTCGCCGAGCACAAGCTCGCCTCCAAGCTCAAGATCAACGCCGACCCCGAGCTCAACAAGCCCTACAGCCAGAACGAGATCGACGCGGAGAGGCTCTCCGTGGAGCGGCTGAAGCTGTCGCTGCGACAGGCCGAGACCGACAAGAAGATCCTCCAAGACTACACCCACCCCCGCACCCTCCGCGACAAGAAGATCGCCGTGGAGGACACCGAGCTGGAGCAGCTCTCGGCCAAGGCCGAGCGCGACAAGGAGCTGAAGCTGGCCACCAGCGCCGCGGACCTGGCCGCCCACAAGAGCAAGCAGCAGAAGGAGAAGCTCGACAAGTACCTCGAGGACCGCAAACTGCGGCTGCGGGTTCTCGCCAAGGAGCCCGGGCTGGTGGTCTACGAGACCCGCCGCCGCCGCTGGCAACGCCCCATCACCGTCGCCATCGGCGAGAAGATCGACCGCAACCAGCAGCTCATGATCATTCCCGACCTGACCACCCTCGTCATGAAGACCCAGGTCTACGAGGCCATCCACGAGCAGGTCTCCGCCGGCCTGCCGGCCAGGATCCGCCTCGACGCCCGGCGGGGAGAGGTCCTCCGCGGAAAGATCTCCAAGGTCGCCTCGCTCCCCGACAGCCAGAACCCCTGGCTGAGCCCCGGCGTGAAGGTCTACCCCACCACCATCGCCTTCGAGGGCACCGTCGACGAGCTGGGCCTGAAGCCCGGCATGACCGGCGACGTCGATATCACCGTCGCCGAGCTGGACAACGTGCTCTCCGTGCCCATCGCCGCGGTCTTTGCCGGAAAGGAAACCACCTACTGTTGGCGCGTTCGCGCCGACGACCGGGCCGAACGCGTCGTCGTCAAGGTCGGCCTCAGCAGCAGCGAGAGGGTGCAGATCCTCGCCGGGCTCGCCGAAGGCAACCGGGTGCTGCTGGTGCCCCCGCCGGGCACCCGCCCCGAGCGGAAGCTTCAAGCAGAGAAAGAGGCCAAGGAGCCGGCCCCGCCCGCCCCGACGGGCGGTGCGGCCCGGCCCGCCGACGCCCCGCGCCCGGCCGCCACCCGACCCGCCAGGCCGCCACGCCGCGCCGGCCCCGACGGCCGACGATCCAGGCCGCGACCGGCCAACACGGGACGCCGCAGGCCATGACGGAACTCGTCCGCCTCGAGCACGTGCACAAGGCCTACCCCATGGGGCGCAGCACCGTCCACGCCCTCAGTGACGTCAGCTTCGTCATCGGGCGCGGCGAGTACGTCGCCATCATGGGCTCCAGCGGCTCGGGCAAGAGCACGCTGCTGAACCTTCTCGGCTGCCTGGACCGCCCGACCTCCGGGCGGTACTTCCTCGGCGAGCGGGACGTCTCCGTCCTGACCGACCCCGAGCTGAGCGAGATCCGCGGGCGGCAGATCGGCTTCGTCTTCCAGTCCTTCAACCTGATCCCGCAACTGACCGTCCAGGCGAACATCGAGGTGCCGCTGTTCTACCAGGGCGTCCCCCGCCGCCGTCGCCACCCCGTCGCCCGCGACCTGGCGGGTCTGGTCGGCCTCGCCGGCCGGGCCGACCACCGCCCCACCGAACTGTCCGGCGGCGAGTGCCAGCGCGTCGCCATCGCCAGGGCCCTGGCCAACGACCCCCTGCTCCTGCTGGCCGACGAGCCCACCGGAAACCTCGACTCGGCCACCACCGAGGAGATCCTCCTCCTGCTCGATGATATGTCCGCACGCGGGCGGACCATCATCATGGTCACCCACGAGACCCACGTCGCCGCACGGGCACGCCGCATCATCCACCTCAAGGACGGCGCCGTCGACTCCGACGAGACCACCGCCCCCGCGGAGGCCCGGACATGAAGGCCGTCTTCAAGGTCACCGACATCGTCCTGCTGGGCTTCTACAGCCTCTCCGTGCACAAGTTCCGCTCCTTCCTGACCGCCCTGGGCATCCTCTTCGGCGTCTGGAGCGTCATCGCCATGCTGGCCATCAACGAAGGCGCCAGCTACGAGTCCCAGCAGGCCCTCAAGCAGATGGGCACCAACAACCTGCTCATCGACTCGGTCAAGCCCCCCCAGGAAGACCAGGCCGCCGCCCGAGAACGCGGGGCCATGCACTACGGGCTCACCCACAACGACGTCGCCGGCCTGACCACCAACCTCCCCGGCGTCCAGGATTACGCCAAGGCACACCTCACCAAGAAGTCCGCCCAGCGCGGCCTCAAGCTCATCGACGTGCGGGTCGTCGGCACCAGCCCCAACTACCTCCGCCTGGCCAGGCTCCGAAAGGTCGACGGGCGCTTCCTCTCGCCGGCCGACCAGTTCCGCGCACGCAACGTCGCCGTCCTGACCGTCTCGCTGGCCCGCCGGCTGTTCGGGTACGAGGACCCCCTCGGCGAGCCCCTCCGGCTGGGGGGGCTGGACTTCGTGGTCATCGGGCTCGTGGAGAAGCCCGGGCGTTCCATGGCCGCCATCCCCGCCGAAATGGTCAGCAACCTCGTCTTCATCCCCGGCATCACCGACCGCATGCGCTTCGGAAAGTACACCATCATCCGCACCGGAAGCACCCGCTTCGCCGAGCTCGTCGAGGTCAGCCAGGTCATCCTACAGATGCGCGACGAGCAAGCCGTCATCGAGGGCGCCCGCATCGCCCGCTCCCTGCTGGGGCGGACCCACGAGAACACCGACTACGAGATCACCGTCCCCCTGGAGCTGATCGAGCAGCAGCGGAAGCAGCGCCGGCTGTGGAACATCATGTTCTTCATGATCGCCTCCGTCTCGCTGCTGGTCGGGGGCATCGGCATCGTCAACATCATGCTCGCCTCCGTCAACGAGCGGACCCGCGAGATCGGCATCCGCCGGGCACTCGGCGCCAAACGCCGCGACGTCATCACACAGTTCCTCGTCGAGGCCATCGCCCTGACCACCGTCGGCGGGCTCATGGGCGTCGGCGTGGGAATGCTCGTGCCGAACATCGTCGAGCGCGTGCTCAAGCTCACCACCATCCTCTCGGCGCCGACCATCCTGGTGCCCTTCCTCATGGCCGTCGTCGTCGGGCTGATCAGCGGGCTGTACCCCGCCTTCCGCGCCGCGCGCCTGGACCCCATCACCGCACTGCGGCACGAGTGACGGCGATGGACTGTGGATGGGCGCCCCGACGGACCGTCTCCGCGGACAGTAGCCCCCCGCGGAAGCGGGGGGTTGGGGTGTTTGGCACCTCTCAGCGCGCAGCGCCTGCGCCCTTTACGCGCCGGGAGTCGTCTGCTATGCGAGCCAACGTGGAAACGCCGAGCCAAAGAAAACCAAGGAAAGGACCCCCGTCATGTGCCGCAATGAGAATGAGAAAAAGCAGTGCCAGAAGCCGGAGAACCTGAAGGGCAGGCCGGAAGACTGTTCCCCCGAGCAGATCGAGAAGTGCCACGGGACGGCCGGAAAGCACCCGTGCACCGAGCAGGAAAAAAGCTCGTGATGCGCCAAGTCTGAATCCGCGGGTGCCATGGCGGGCGCTGTTTCCCGCCATGCGGGTCAACACGGCGGCAGACGACGGCCGGCGGGGCCGGCGAGCTTATGCTCACGACGGGAAGATGCGGTATTCGGGGCCGGCGAAGCCGGTGACGGCGTAGTAGAGGGCGCCGACGGCCATGAAGATGAGCCCGCCGAGGAGGTCGCCGGCGACGACGCCGAACATGAAGGCGGTGGCCTTTCGGTAGACGGCGTGGCCTCCGCCGTACCTGGTGACGGCGCGCTTGATAAGCCACCCGAGCAGGAAGGAGTGGCTGAACAGCCCCAGGGGGTAGGTTCCCCAGACCAGGAACATGATCGGGTGCAGCGGGAACCGCGCCAGCCGCAGCCGCAGGGCGCTGAGCAGCAGCACCAGCCCCACCCCCGCCCCGGCGGCGACGAGGAAGCGGCGGTTCGGTCGCATCGCCCGCAGGCGGGACCAGGCGGTCCTGCGGTCGGCCTGTTCCCGCTCGGCGGGGGTGAGGGTGGTGACGGAGCGTTCGACGACCTGGTAGGTCATGTTGGGGACGCGGTCGGCGGCCCAGGTGTCGTTGGTGAACATGCCGTAGTTGTAGTTGGCCCAGAGGACGAGGGGGACGGCGACGGCGAGGGCGAGGGCGAAGACGCCGGCGGAGGCCCACCCGACGCCGGCGGGCCTGATCGCGAGCCGGTCACAGATCCGCAGGGCGTTGACGACGAAGGGCATCAGGCACTCGCGCGGGTCGATGGTGAAGACCGCACACAGCAGGGCGAGCAGGGCGACGGTCCTCGGCCCGAGGGCGGCGAACCCGAACAGCCCCAGGAACAGCATCATCGGCTGCCAGTAGGGCTGGAGGTAGAACAGCCCGCTCTCGGCGTTGATTCGGGCCATGACCAGGAACATCATCAGGAAGGTGCACACCGCCAGCAGGCCCAGCGGCCAGTCCAGCCCCGCCCGGGCAAGCAGGAACACCATGGCGGCGACGGCGAGGATGAGGAAGCGGCAGGCCCAGACGGCGGCGGCGTCGGCCTCCGGGGCGGGCAGGAAGGCGAGGGCCCTCTTGAGGACCTGTCCGTAGTATCTTCTGCCGGTGTAGATGAGGAGCAGGGTCAGCCCGAGGTAGCTGCCGAACTTCTGCCAGTGCATGACGCCGCCGGTGAAGTACCCGCC
>CAZNSB010000020.1:11942-21726 GCA_964575155.1 uncultured Planctomycetaceae bacterium
GTCGACGCCGGCGGACAGGAGCACCGCCGAGCCCGCCGCCAGCAGGACCGGCGCCACGCCCAGGGACAGGCTGACCTGCGAGGCCAGCAGGAACCCGAAGGCGACCCCCGTCGGGTAGATCCGCAGCGTGACCAGGTACCCTATTCCCGGCAGCCTCCGCAGGGCGGGGAAGGTCTGGAGGATCGGGCGGAAGCTGAAGACCAGCGGGACCTTGATGCTGTGGGGATAGTACGCCGCCAGCCCGTTGACGAGGCGGACGGCGAGCACCACTCCCAGCCCGATCCAGAATATCTTCCTTCCGAAGATGGACCCGCCGGCTTCGTCGCGCCCGCTCATCAGCGAGGCGGCGAAGTCGGCGATGGGGTATCGGAGGTGCTCGCGCAGGGCCCACTGGCGGTGGACGATCAGGCTGAGGCAGATGCCGGCGCCGGCCAGGAGGAAGACCAGCGGCATCCAGACGGCCAGGGGGCGGGCCCACTGGCGCCAGGGGACGTCGGCGATTCCGATGGCGGCGTCCTGGTCGCGCGGCAGGCCGTTGAGGAACCCCTCGACGAGGACGGGGTCGTGCCGCCCCCGCCCGGGGATCATCTGCGGCGGCAGGTAGCCGAGGATGTCATGGGTGCGCCACTCCGGGCGCTGCTGGTCGTAGTGGAGCGGCATGAGCAGCGTGGGGGTGAAGGTCCGCATCAGCCCGCTGCCGGGGATGCTGCACGCCGCCAGCATCAGGGCGGTGACGACGCCCAGCTCGGCGGGGCGCAGGCGCCAGCGCGCATGCAGGAGGCCCAGGGCGGGGTTGACGGCGATGGCCGCCGCCATCAGCATCCCGAAGACGCCGATGGGGAGGTGGTTGCCGATCATGGGGGTGTTCTGAAGCAGCCAGTCGTTGAGGTAGCACGCCCCGGCGAGGAACGCCGCGCCCAGCAGCCCCAGGATGACCGCCCTGACCGTCATGCGTGATCGCGTGTGCGAAGGGCTCAATGATTCGGTGCCGAAGACGCGCTCCCCTTCGCCTGCCTACCTGCCGGAGGCAGGCAGGGGTCGCGGCTAAACTCCACAGCGGCGCCGCAACGGTTGGCTCACTCGACCTTTCCGACGCGGATGTCGAGGTCTTCGCGGCGCTCGAGGCGGTCGACGGCGCCGTCCTTGATCCACAGGATGCGGTCGGACTTGTCGAGCATCTTGTGGTCGTGGGTGGCGGAGATGACGGTGACGCCGTAGTTGTCGCAGAGGCTTCGCTGGAGCAGGATGATCTCTTCGCCGGTGTGCAGGTCCAGGTTGGCGGTGGGCTCGTCGGCGAGCAGGATGGTGGGCCGGTTGGCCAGGGCGCGGGCGACGGCGACGCGCTGCTGCTGCCCGCCGGAGAGCTCGTCGGGGCGGTGGTGCATGCGGTCGCCGAGCCCGACCTCGGTGAGGACCTCCTCGGCCCGGCCGCGGGCCTGGTGCTCGTTCTGCCCGGCAAAGAGCAGGGGGAGCATGACGTTGTAGGTGGCGGTGAGGGCCCCGATGAGGTTGTAGGCCTGGAAGATGTATCCGATGTGGGCGTTGCGGAAGTACGCGCGCTGGCGGGAGGTCAGCCGGGTCAGGTCCACCCCGGCGATGTCCACCGTGCCGGCGGTGGGGTGGTCCAGCGCCCCGATCATGTTGAACAGCGTGCTCTTGCCGGAGCCGCTGGGGCCCATCACCGAGAGGTACTCTCCCTGGAAGACCTTCAGGTCCACGTCGCGGAGGGCGTGCACCTCGATGTCGCCCATGCGGTAGACCTTGGAGAGGTCCCGGGCCTCGATCAGGACTCTTTGCCTTTTCGCCATTGAACCGGTGGCTCCTGTTGAATCAGTCCACGGATTGCACGGATTGCACGGATTCAAGACGGTGGCCTGAAAGCTTCTTTGGCTTCTGTGCGATCTGTGTAATCGGTGTAATCAGTGGACTCCTTTTTCCTCGCGCCGGCGGCGTTAGAACGGCAACTGGATGACCGCCTTGGCCAGGAAGGTGATGCCGACGCAGAAGACGGTGATCAATCCCATGCCGCAGGTGAACCCCGCCGCCACCACGGGGATGTACTGCCGCCACCGCAGCTTCAGCCTGCGCTCGAAGTAGAACCGACCCAGCATGGCCCCGATGAACTGGGGCAGGACGGCGTGGGGCATGGTCTGGTTGAGCCCGCGGATGAGCCCGTAGACGAGCATGATCGGCCAGTTGAGGGCCACCATGACGGCGAAGAGCACCATCCCCACCGAGGCCCCGGCGAGGATGTACCACCCGTTGAGCGCCCGCTCGAACTCGCTGAAGTGGCCCAGCGTGGAGGAGTAGATGATGCACTGGTTGGCGGCCATGAAGTCCCACATCCGCTCGGTGAAGGGGTACCTGGCGGAGGGGACCTCCGCCAGCGACCAGATGAAGTTGGCGAAGAATACCGTCGCCAGCAGGACGATGGGGATGAGGACGATCTCGGCCTTCCACAGGGACCAGAAGCGGGTGCCGGTGAGTTCGGCCTGCCGGTAGCGGACGACCATGCGCCCGTAGTTGTGCATGGGGATGGGCAGGAACCAGACGTCGACCCCCCCGCGGTAGCCGCTGAGGATGAAGGCGGCCTCCCGGACCATGGGGATCTGCACCACCTGCCCGGCCATGCCCTCCAGCCGGGCGGTCACGTAGCTGATCAGCGGGGTGTACACGAAGCCGATGAAGATCAGCACGCCCATGACGTTCGGGAGGTACTCCCTGTTTTCCTCGGCCCGGTAGTGGGTCAGCAGCCAGTAGCTCAGCCCGATGTAGATGAAGGTGGAGACCAGATAGGTGGCGACGACCACGGAGGTTCGGATGTCGCCGCGGTTGGAGCGGTCGATTTCCGGGTGGGCGGGGGCGGCCGCCGGCCCGCGGGGCTCGGCCAGGCGTTTGGCCCTGCGGGCCCTCTGGACGGCGCGGTACACCTGCCAGAACCCGGCCAGCGCGATGGCGACGGCGATGCCGACGGAGAAGCTGAAATAGAAGTCGATGTTGTTCAGGAACAGCGTCTCGACCGTCTCCTTGTTGGGCTCCCAGCTTCGAAGGATGCCCACGCTGGGGTGCTGGAGGATGGGGTTGACGATCATGACCACGATCATGGCCACGAAGCTGCCCAGCATGGCGAAGAAGGGCAGCACCATGCCCAAGACCAGTTGGGCGAGGTTCCAGTTGAACCCGGTGGCGACGGCGGGGAGGAACTCCTGGGTCTTCGTGGTCCAGTCGGAGAAGGGGATGGGCAGCAGTTGGATGGGTTTTTTCAGCAGCGCCCCGGTGACGGTGGGCAGCCCGATGTAGATCACGCCGAAGGCCAGCCCCAGCACCCCGCCGATGGCGAAGACGCGCCACCGCCAGGAGCCCTCCCCGCGCTGCTTCTCCTCCTCGGACTGCTCGGCGAGGGCCATGATCCCCTGCGCCCCGATCGGCGCCATGGGGAAGGGCAGCTTCTCGAGGTCGCTGGCGATTCGGAAGAGCCCGTATCCGAGGATGAGGTTGTTGACCCGGCTCATGAAGGTGCCGAAGACGAACAGCCCCAGGGGCAGCAGCCAGCCCTCGGCGAGGAAGCTGCGCCTGGCGAGCACCTCCGGGTTGCCGGGGGCGTACCACTCGGGGACGTGCTCGGCGACGCCCATGGCGAAGGTGGCGCGGCTCTGGACGAAGAACTGCCGCCACATCAGCCCGAAGCCGGGAGTCGCCATCACGGCCCCGGCCATGTAGAACAGCACGAACAGCTCGGGGCGGGTCAGGTGCTTGTGCGCCCGGCGGGCCACCTCGATGAAGAGGATGACCGTGACCCACTGGGCCGCCGGCCCCACCCCGAACCCCGCGACGAGCTGCATGTACATGGCCCCGGGCACCATCAGCAGGGCGATGAAGATCGCCCCGATCAAGGAGCTCCACCGGAACCCCTCCTGGAAGGTGGCCGGCGGGAGCATGAGGTTGCGGAACCTTTCCAGCTCCTTGTCGTATCGGATGGTGCTCACGCATGTTCTCCGAACGTTTCCGCCCGGACGTCCAGGACCGGGAGGCCCTGGAATTCCTGAAGGGTCCTCTGGCGGTACTGCTCCATGACCTTCGGGTCGATCGATCTCCAGATGAGCAGTTGCTTTCTGAGCTCGTGGACGAAGACGCGGTTGGCGCGTTGCCAGTCGCCGCGGGTGCCGGCGGTCCGTCGCAGCAGGACGCGGATTTCCTCGATGCCCTCAATTTCCCCCGGCTGCGCCATCAGGGCGAACTTCTGCGCCACGCCCAGGTCGAAGGGGGCCAGGGCGACGTCGGCCTCGATGCCGAGCATGTTGTCGGGCTTTCGGAAGACGCGCGAGCTGGAGGTGGCGAAGACGCCGAGGGTGGAGTCGGTGTAGTTCTGGAAGTGCTCGTTCAGGAAGCTGACGACGCCGGTGATGTCGTAGGCGGAGACCGTGAAGGGGAAGACGATGTCGTACAGGTCCGCGCTGGCGGGCCTGCCGATCCGCCAGGAGCGCTGGATGCCCGGGTTGGCGCTGCCGGAGGCCTTGATGGCGGGGTAGATCGTGGAGACCATCACGGTGCACATCACGACCATCACGGTGGCGATGGCGTTGGTGGAGGAGTAGTTCATGGTGGGCACGGAGAGGATGCCGAAGGTCTCGGAGACGAAGCTGAGCCCGCGGGCGACGACCTGCCCGAGCATGTACCCGCCCATGCCGCCGACGACGGCGTAGACGGCGGCCTCGGCGAAGAAGAGCCCGGCGACGTGGGGCGGGGCCAGCCCCAGCGCGCTGAAGGCGTAGATCTCCTTCTCGCGGTCGGAGACCGAGCCCAGCATGGTGGCGAAGATGATCAGCCCGCCCAGGACCACGGGGATGATCAGGTCGCGCCATCCGCTGGCGGCGGTCAGCGAGGTGAAGAACAGCCGCGTCACCCCCCCGCCCGAGCCCACGTAGGTCGGCAGGTGGGTCACCGTCGCCACCCGCTGGGCCATCCGCTCCACGTTGGCCTCCTCGCGGGGATAGATGGTGATGGTGGCCACCCGCCCGCCCAGGCGCCGGGCGAGTGCCGCGGGGATGATGGCGATCCGGTCGGAGCTGAAGTGCTCGAACTGGGCGGACTCCATCTCCGGCAGGTCCTCGATGCTGGTGGTCTGGACGGTCTGGACCTCCCCGCCGCCGCCGCTGGTGGCCTCGTAGTCCACCGGGAGCATGCTGGAGCCCTCCAGCAGCTTGTAGCGGGTGATCTTCCGGCGGTCGATGGGCCCGGCAAAGGTGCAGGCGACGCCGTCCACGCAGACGGTATCGCCGACGGCGACGTTGAGGCCCTGCGGGCCGGCGACCGCCTCGGTCAGGAACACGCCGTCGCCGCGGAGGGCCTGCCCCTTCCCGCCGAGGACGTCGGCGAGTTCGGCCGCCTGCTCCACGTCGCGGACGTCCATGCCCACCAGGGCCTGCACGGGGACGATCCGCTCCCCCTCGGCGTCGCCGAGGAGGATCTGCTTGACGCGATTAGCCTGCTTGTAGGCCTGGACGTCCTCGGCGGACTGGGCGACCCAGTACCGGGGGACGACGGTGGCCCGATCGGCGAGGAACCCCTCCAGCATCTCCGGGACGTCCTCCCGAATCCGCGTCCAGAAGGGGTGGCGCACCAGCAGCCGGGTCGGACCCGACATCGGGCCGATGCTGGTGCGGCGGTTGCCCCAGGAGCTGGTGAAGGAGGCGAAGGTCAGGATGGTGAAGGTCAGCAGCACGACGGTGACGGCCGTCAGGATGGTCCGCACCGGGCGGCGGCGCATCGTCGAGATGCCCATGCTCACCGCCGCCATCATCGTCCCCAGCCGCGACACGTCGCTGCTGTGCACCGTCGTGCTCAGCCCCTGCATGCGGCGGACCTCGGCCTGGAGCTTCCGCGTCATGATCGCGATGACCACCGCGCTGAGGAGGATGATCGCGAACGCCAGGAAGATCACGATCGGCGTCGCCGCGATCCGGAAGGCCGGGTTCACCGCGTACAGCACCGCGAACGTCATCAGGAAGAACAGCACGAACCACCCGATCTGGCGGTAGATGTGCGGCGAGCCGACCAGCAGCCTCTCGATCGAGTAGGCAAAGGGGATCGACAGCAGCAGCAGCAGCACCACCGCGACGACCAGGTCGTTGAAGACCTCGAGGAGGGCCTTGTAGGGCCTCCGGCCGATGGCGGCGGCGGCGGCCTGCCCGCCCGTCCGCGCCTCGACGCGTTGGGGGGGGAGGGACCGCGCCCGGTCGCGGACGTCCCCGGAATCCACGTGGAGCTGCTGGAGGGAGGGCTCGAGGATGCGGTTGTCGCTGAGCACCTTCAGGCGCCCGGTGTTGAGGGTTTGCAGGTCGCCGGCGGTCAGCTCAACCGTGGGCGGGTGGACGTACGGGTCCACCGCCACCCCCTCCCCGACGATGGGGTTGGTCTCGGAGTTGCCCAGCAGGACGATCCCCTCGGAGTTGAACAGCTTGAGCTTCTCGGTCGCCCGCCGGCAGTACACCGTCAGCACGTTTCCGCCCTCGCACAGCAGGGAGTACTTCGCGTTCAGCGGGGCGGTGGACGCCGCCCGAAGCGCCTTGGTCGCCGTGGCGCCCCGGTCGTACCCGATCCCCACCGCCGTCATGCTGGTGGCGTGGAAGAGGATGCACCCGGCCTTGTCCAGCGGCAGGTTGAACCGGACCTTCTGCTCGTTGTTGATGTACCTGATGAGCCCGCGGTCGTCGAACAGCGCCGCCACCACCGTGTTGCCGACGTGATAGCTCCGCGACAGCGCCGGCAGCTCGAAGCGCCCGTTGGTCTTGACCTCGGCGAGGGAGAACGGCTGGAAGCCCGGGGGGACCAGGTCCACGCGCCCCCCCTCCCAGAGCTTGGTGCCGGCCCGCATGACCGCGGCGAACCCGCCGCGGGCGGGGCGGTCGGGCATGGGGGAGGCCCCCGACAGCATCAGCGCCGAGGCCCCGGAGGACCCGCCCTTTCCGTAGGTCACCTCGGCGTAGATCGGCTGGGGGCTGATGCCGCTGCGGAGGCTCATGCCCTCCGCGTCGGCCAGCGACCGCAGGAACGGGGCGACCTGCCCCAGCGCCCGGAGGGTGTTCTCCGTCCGCAGCACCCGCACCGCGCCGGCCGGGCCGGCGCGGGTCACCACGTCGCCCGGCTGCCCGTCGCGGACCCGCCGGTCCATCGGCGTCATCAGCGACAGGTTCGCCACCCCGAACGTCCCCGCCACCGACCCGCTGCTGGCGAACAGCCCCGGCGCGAACATCCGCATGTTGTGCAGCCCGTCCACCGTCCGCATCTCGAAGAGGCTGAGGCGGCCGGGGGCCTTTTCCCGACCCGCACGCGCCACCTCGCGGATGGCCTGGAACATCTTGGCGTACCGCCCCAGCCCGTCCTTGCTCGCGTGCACCAACTGCGAGTCGTGCCCGTGGACAAACGCCCACCGCCCCGAAGTGTCGCCCAGGTTCAGCAGAAAATGCAGGACGATGTGGTTCCGCTCCTCCCCGAACAACTGCACCAGCGCGTGCCCCTCCCGCGTGTACCCCACCAGCCGCTCCAGCTCCGCCACCCTCTGCCGGTTGAGACCCTCCAACTGCTTCAGCACCTCCCGGTACTTCTCGGCGACCCTCTCGACCCTTTTCCTTTCCTTGGGGTCCTCGGCCTCGGCGGGGTCGGGGTATCTCCGGTCCTGGAGGGCCCGCCGGAGATCGCTCCAGATGATGACCTCGTCCTCGCCGGCCTGGATCCGGCGGTCGTCCCGGTCGATCTGCCGGCGCAGCTCGGCGGCGCGGGGGCTCTCGCCGGGGACGGCCGGCGCCGCGGCGAGCGGGGGCTGGTCTCGCTTCTTCCTGGCCTTGTTGATCTCCCTCAGCAGGTGCCGTTTCTTTCCGCCCAGGCGCTGGTACTCGACGTACCCCCGGTGCCGCCCGCTGCGGAGGAGCTGGAGCCTGTCGCGCTCGCTCCCGTGCATGCCCTTGGCCTCGACCTGCATGGTGAGCACGGCGTCGTTGTGGCTGTCGGCGTCTTTGGCCCGGTCGCTGAAGACGTTGCCCATGTCCAGGACCTTCTCGATGCCCCGGATGCGTTCCTGGGCGTCCTGGAACATCCACAGCCGGTTCGCCAGCGGCTTGGCCGCCTTGCCCCGGGCCTTGTGCCGGTACAGGGCCCCGTACATCGCCCGGGCCCCGGCGTGATCGCAGGCGTCCCCGTCGAGGAAGCAGAGGATCACGTCCCGCCGCGGGGGGGCCTTCTGCAAGCCCGCCGCCAGCGACAGCAGCGCCGCGCAGTTCCCCGCCTGCCGGGCCCCCGGAGACAGCAGCGGCACCTCCGAGAGGCTGTCCAGCGGGGCGGCGAGGACGATGGCCTCGGCGGAGGGGTCGGTGTCCTTTGCGTCCTTGGGGAACCTGGGGTCGGTCCCGCGGATGACGGCGAGGACGTTCCGCCCCTCGCGCAGCTCCCACCTGGAGGCGGCGCGGACCTCGACGGCGACGTCCCGCGAGCGGGTGGGGGCGGCCTTCAGCGCCGTCAGCCCCGCCTTCTGCGCCAGGTCGGCGGTCGCGTAGAACCGCGGCAGGTTGGCCGGGAAGTTGACGTGATGGTAGGTGTTCGGCGCCGCCGCGTCCGAGCCGATGAAGATCACCGCCTTGGCGCCCAGGGCGAAGGCGTCCTTCCATCGCTCGCCAGCGGCGAACTCCAGGACCACGACGGCGTCCCGGGCGGCGTCCCTGTACTCGCTGAGCCTGCCCGTCCCGGCGTAGACGAGCTTGTCGGCCCTCAGCCCCTCCTTCGGCGTGCACGGCGCCTGAAGGTGGTTGGTGCGCATGGCGTAGAAGCCCTGCTCGTGGGCCTGCCCGGCGATCGTGAGAGAGCACTCGGTGGCGATCGGCTGGGGGACGGGGAAGTCCTGCGTCAGGACGAACTCGACGCCCATGGCCTTGAGCCGGTTGGCGACGTACTGCCCGGCGAACAGGCTGCCGGGCTCGTCGGCGAACACCTTCACCTTCCGCCCGTCGATCTCCTCGATCCCCGCCGTGCCGTACCCCGCCAGGCGGTGCGCGTGACGCGTCAGCACCACCAGGTCACGGTAGAACTCCGGGGCCGACGCGCCCGGATCGAGGGCCCGGACGCTCGCGGTGACCTTGGTCTGCGACCAGAGCTTCCGGACCTCTTGGCGGGCGCGGGCGCGCTCGTTGTCGCTGACGGGTCGGACCTTGGCGAAGCTGGCCTGGCCCTCGGCCTCCTTGGCCGCTTCCTTGGCGCAGCCGGCGGGGGCGACGGCCGCCCCCACGGCCAGCAGGGCCGCGATCGCTGGACGGAGTGCCTTATTCATTCTCCTCGCCTCCGATGGCGCCGGCCTGGACGGTGACCTCGCCGCGCTCCGCCAGCCGCTCGACCGTCCCGTCCCGTATCCACATGATCCGGTCGCTCATGTCGATCAGCCGGTGGTCGTGCGTGGCGCAGATGATCGTCACCCCACGCTCGACGTTCAGCTTCTTCAGCAGGCCGTGAATCCCCGCACCCGTCCGCAGGTCCAGGTTCCCGGTGGGCTCGTCGCACAGGAGGATCTGCGGGTTGTTGGACATGCTCCGGGCAATGGCGACCCGCTGCTGCTGCCCGCCGGACATCTCGATGGGCTTGTGGAACCATCGTTCGGCCAGGCCCACCAGCCCCAGCAGGCCCATCCCCCGGTTGCGGGCCTCGTCGGCGGCGACGCCCGCGAAGGCCATGGGCACGGTCACGTTCTCCAGGGCGGTCATGTACTGCACCAGGTTGTAGGTCTGGAAGATGTATCCGATCT
>CAZNSB010000021.1:0-21614 GCA_964575155.1 uncultured Planctomycetaceae bacterium
ACGAGATCGTCTCGCAACTGTTCAGCTTCACCGACCGCGGCGGGAGGGAGCTCGCCCTGCGCCCCGAGATCACGCCCACCCTCGCCCGCATGGTCAACGCCCGCATCCAGTCCCTGCCCCGACCGATCAAGTGGTTCTCCGTCCCCCGCCTCTTCCGGGCCGAGAACCCCCAAAAGGGCCGCCTCCGAGAGTTCCTCCAGTGGAACGTCGACATCATCGGCTCCTACGACGTGCTCGCCGACGCCGAGTGCATCTTCACCGCCGTGGACCTCCTCGGTGAGCTGAAGCTCACCCCCGCCGAAGCCGTGGTGCGGATCGGCTCCCGCCCGCTGACGATGGCCGCCCTGCGAAAGGCCGGCGTCGCCGAAGAAAGCATGGAGTCCGCCCTGGCCGCCCTGGACAAGCGGGCGAGGGTCTCGGAGGAGGAGTTCGCCCGGCTGGCGGTCGCCGCCGGCATCCCCGCCGAGCGGATCGGCGAACTCAACGCGTTCCAGGAGGCCTCGGACCTGGCGGCGGCCGCGGCCGCGCTGGGGGCCGGGGCGGAGGTCGCCGAAGAGATCGGAAAGCTCGAATCGCTGATGGGCTGCCTCGGCAGCCTCGGCGCAGCCGATTACTGCCGGTTGGACATGGGCATCGTCCGCGGGCTGGCGTACTACACAGGGATCGTCTACGAGGTCTGGGACGCCGAGGGCAAGCTCCGCGCCGTCGCCGGGGGAGGGCGGTACGACAACCTGCTCCAGGTCCTCGGCGGGCCGGAAGTCGGTGCCACCGGGTTCGGCATGGGCGACGCCGTCCTGGCCATCCTGCTTCAGGAGAAGGGAAAGGTGCCCGACCTGCCGGCCGGGCTGGACTGCTTCGTGGTGAGCGACAAAGAGGAGCTCCAGCCGCAGGTCCTGAACGTGGTGGGGGCCCTGCGGCGGAAGGGATTCTCAACTGACTTCTCCGCCAGGGCCCGGTCCCTCTCCAAGCTCCTGAAGGAGGCCAATCGGCGAAACGCGCGATACGCCGTCATCATCCGCGCCCCGGGCGAGCAGGTCGCCGTGAAGGAGCTGGCCGCGGGAAGCCAGGAAGAGACCAGCGTGGCCGAGCTCCTTTCCGACCCCGGCAAATACATCAAGCGCCAGGAAGCCCGTCAGCACTGAACTGGTGGCACCCAAGATCGGGAATCGCCGATGGGCCGCCGCAGCGTGCATTATGAGGCCGCCTTCGAGTCCTACCTCCAGGCCAAGGGCTGGCCGTACGTCCTGGTGGACGAGGCCAAGAAGGCCGTCTTTGCCGACGTCGCCGTCAAGAGCTTCGACTTCCTGGTCTACTCCAGCACCGGGGCGAACCTGCTGGTGGACGTGAAGGGGCGGAAGTTCCCGGACTCAGCCCGGCCGGCGGGCGACTCGTCGCGGGCCTGGGAGAACTGGGTGACCCGGGACGACATCGAGTCTCTCGGGGAATGGGAGAGCATTTTCGGCAAGGACTTCATGGCGGTGCTGGTGTTCGCGTACTGGCTCCAGGGCCCGCCGCGGCGGGCCCCGTTCGAGGACGTGCACTTCTTCCGAAAGCGGCACTATGCGTTCGCGGCGATCCGGCTGAGCGACTATGCCGTGGCCCTTCGCCCGAGAAGCGCGAAGTGGCAGACGCTCTCCATGCCGGCCGCCGAGTTCGCCCGCCGCGTGACCGACCTGGCCGCCTTTCTTTGAACGGGAGGCCCCTCGCGGCCCACCGGTGGGGGGGGGCGGGCGTTGCCCGGCCGAGCCAGCGCCGACCGCGCCACCCGTTCTTGCTGCGAGGCCCCGAAGTTAGCCTATTGGAGCCAGCGCCGACCGTGCCCCCCATTCTTGCTGCGACCCTCCGAAGTTAGCCTATTGAAAGCGTCGCCGCAGCGGATAAGATGGATGGTATGAAAGCCATAACATGCCTCTGGACCGCCCTGGTGTTCTCGGCCGCCGGCGCCGCCGCGCTGGCGGGTGACGGCTTCCAGCCGCCCACGGATGAGAACAGCACCGACTGGATTGCCCTGGCCGTCGCGGCGGTCGCGGCGATCGCCGTGTGCGTCCTCGCCTTCAAGAACGCCAAGAGGACCCACCTGGACTGACACGAGAGCCCAGTGCCGGACGGGCGATCTGCCGCGGGACGGCACGCCCGCCCGGGCCGCTCCCGTTCATTGGTAGGAGAGCCGGAATGAAGAAGACGCTGATCGTGGTTTTGCTGGGCGTGAACGCGGCGCTGCTGGTGGCGCTGCTCGCCGGGACCGGCGCGGACAAGGCGTACGGGCAGGTCATCGGCGCCAACTACCTGGTCGTCACCGGCAACATCTTCTCCGACACCGACGCCGTGTACGTGCTCGACTTGGCGACCCGCCGGCTGGGGGCGTGGCGGTTCGAGCGCCGGAACAAGCCGTTCGGGTTCCGGCCGGTGGGTCGCGGGCGGCAGCTCCTGGCCGATTTCGGCCGGGCCGCCGAGTAGCCCCGGAGGTGCAGCCATGAAAGACACCCAGAACATCACCATCGCGCTGCTGTGCGTGTCGGCGGCCGTCCTGGCCACCGTCCTGGCCTTCACCTACGACGCCGACCGCGCCTCGGGCGCCGGCGTGGCCGCCGCCGCCGGCGAGTACGTCATGTTCACCGGCGAGGTCTCCTCCTCCATCGACATGCTCTACGTCATCGACCTCACCAAGCGCAGGATGAACGCCTACCACTGGAACACGCGGACCAACGTCATCGACCTGAAGGACCGGGTCGACCTCGGGCAGGCCTTCCGGGCCCCCGAAAAGAAGTAACCCCGATCGCCGCGCCCGCACCGTTCCGGAAACGCGCCCGCCGCAGCCTCATGCGCAGGGGCCCCGAGCCCCATCGCCGGCTGCGGTGTGCGCCCCGCCAGCCACGAGCACGGCTGCAAATGACGCAGCCGCCTGCCTGCCCGTAGGCGGGTGGCACCCGAAGTGTCGCTTCTGAAACTGCTTCCAGACACAAACGGGGTGCATCGGGAGTAGGGGACTCAACAGCCCGCCGCCAGCGCTGGACTGAAGGGGGGGGCTCTGGTATCCTGGATTGTGTCATTCCTACGTCAGAGCGGGGGTTCCGGCCGGGCGTCCGGGGCCCCCCGAGAAACGTCAGGGTTTGTGCAAGTGGCAGGAGAACGAACATGAAAAAGGCGATTGTCGTGGCACTGATGTGCCTGAACGCCGTGCTGGTGGTGGCCCTGATCGCCGGGGCGAGAACCGAGAAGGCCTACGGCCAGGTGCTCGGCGCCAACTACCTGGTCGTCACCGGAAACATCCAGGCGAACTACGACGCCGTCTACGTCATCGACCTCGCCAGCCGGAAACTGGCGGCGTGGCGGTACGAGAAGGACAAAAAACCCGCCGGCGTCGTCTCCATCACCCCCGGCGGGGGCCGGGAGCTCAGACGGGACTTCGGCCGCGCCGCCCGGAAATAGCCCTCAGGAGGTGCCGACATGAAAGACTCGCAAAACGTCACCATCGCCATCCTGTGCGTATCCGCCGCCGTCCTGGGCGCCCTGCTGGCCTTCACCACCAACACCGGGCGGACCTACGCGGACGTCTCCGCCGGAGCCGGCGACTACGTCATGTTCACCGCCGAGATCACCGACTCCAGCGACCTGCTGTACATCATCGACCGCACCACCAGGCGGATGAACGCCTACCAGTTCAAGGCGCTGGAGAACACCATCAACCTGGTCGACCAGGTTGACCTGGCCAAGGCGTTCCGCAGCCCCGGCAAGCGGAGATAGCCCGCCGGGTTCGCTCCGGCCCCCGGCGGCGCCGGCCGGCGGGAGGAGTATGCGCGGCCGGCCTTGACCCGCGGGCCATTGGGCGTATTCTATGTGTGTCATCCTACGTCTGCGCGCGCCGGCGCCGGGCCGGCACGCCCCGGAACCGACGACGTCGGCCCCATGGCAGGAGAAGGAACATGAAAAAAGCGGCTATCGTCGCGCTGGTCTGCGCGAACGCGGCGCTGCTTCTGGCCCTGATTGCCGGGACGGGCGTGCGAGAGGCCTACGGACAGGTCATCGGCGCCAACTACCTCGTGGTCACCGGCAACATCACCAGCGGCAGCGACGGCATCTACATCATCGACCTGGCGTCTCGGCGGCTCCTGGCCTGCCGATACGACAAGCGGAGGCAGTCTCCCGGATTCCGGGCCATCGCCCCCCGGAGAAACCTCATCCGCGACTTCGACCGGGAAGAGCCGTGACAGGAGGCACCTGCGACCATGAAAGACACCCAGACGGTCACCATCATCCTGCTGTGCGTCTCCGGCGCAATCCTCCTGGCCCTGCTGGTCCTCACCGCTTCCAGCCGGCCCGCCGCCGCCACCGGCATCGGCGCCCCCGCCGGGGAGTACATCATGTTCACCGGCCGGGCCGGCGGGTCCACCGAGATGCTCTACATCATCGACCTGACCCGGCGCCGCCTCAACGGCTACTACTACGACGGCCGCGAACAGGTCCTCGACCTCAAGCACTGGGTCGATCTCAAAAAGGCATTCACTGAGAAGCCCCCGAAGTAGCCCGCCCCGACCGCCCCAAACGGGCGGGGGGGCCGAACCGGTGGCATTCCAGGCCGGCACAGGCCCGCAGCGCAACATAACATATAGAATCGTCCATGTTCTCCGGGGGTCCGCCAAACGGGGGTAGGCTATTCCTTGTCGCACCTTTCGGCTTTCCCCTGGCCGGTCGCGTTCGCGTGCCGGGCCGGCCGGCCTGGGGACGGCCGGCGACGGGAGAGCCGATCATGTATGAAGATGCCTGCCTGTTTGAGTGCCTTCCCCAAGGGCTGTACCTCTGGAAAGCCTACGTCTATCGCCCCAACGGCAAACGCACCCGCCTCCAGCTTTATCAGTGTGTCGGCCGCGGCAACTGGCGCAGGACGGGGAAGCCCGTGGACCGCGCCGAGCTGGCCTATTCGCTGCTCCTGGCGTCCTCCGGTCTCGACCTGGCCGAGAAACACTTCGCGGAGCTGGCCCTGGACCGCGGGCCGGAGTTGAACCCCGAGCGGTGGGCGGTCGCCGCCGGCCAGCTCCGGGAGTGGGTGGCCGCCCAAGCCCAACAAGCCGCCGCGGTATGAGGTATCCCAAACAATGCCCGGCGGGCCTGCGGACCCGCTACCGTGGCGGACACCGGCGGCGGGCGGGCACCCTTCCACCCCTAAGATGGCCTCCGCCCGCCCGCCTGCCGGGTATTCCCGCCGCCCCCCAACGGAGTCACCTATGGCAACCCTGATCGCGGTCTATGACTCGGACGGCTGCCGGGGCCGCTGCGATGCCCGGTGTTACAACGCCAAGAGGCCCAAGTGTACCTGCATCTGCCGCGGGATGAACCACGGCAAGGGGCTTGCCGCTGCCCAAGAGAACACCCGCCGCCACGCGGACGAATTGTACGATCACCTACACCCACCAAACGCCCATGACGTGGAGGCCGTCTACGTCTACCGCGGGGCCGAGCAGCCCGCCTTGTTCGCCGGGCCGGCGGAGCCGGAGGCGGACGCCGCTGCGGGCACCTTCACTTGAAAGCCTAGAAACAACTTGACAACGGACTGTCAGGTATGGACTTACGGGCCGAACATGACCCTAACACGTGGCCGGTTTCCCTCCCGCCGCCGACGCGGTTCCAGCAGCACGTCCACGGCGACCGGTGGGAGGACCGCCGGAGGATCATCCTGGCCCTGGCCGACCCGTGGTGCCGCCCGGATTGGCGGGCGGCCCGCCGGCTCCATGATTGTTGCCGCTGGGCCGGCGTCCACGTGGACCCAAGCACATCACCCTGACGTACCGCAGTGTGGACCGCCCCCTGGCCGAGCAGCTCGTCACCCTCCGCCACGCCCTGGCCCGCCTCCGCCGCAAGCGGGCCTGGAAGGCCCACGTCCGCGGGGGCGTGTACACCGTGGAGGTCACGCGCAACGCGGGCACCGGGCTGTTCCACCCCCACGTGCACATCGTCGCTGACTGTGACTACTACCCCCACGCCGAGCTGGCGGCCCTGTGGGAGTCGTGCATGGAGGGGGGCCGGCACGTTTGGATCCGTGAGGTCCGGGACCGTGCCGCCGCCGGCTGGGAGCTGGCCAAGTACGTCGGCAAGCCGCCGGCTGTCCGCGATTTCCCGCCGGCCGCCATTGTCGAGTACGTCCACGCCACCGGCCGGGCTCGCATGTTCAACACCTTCGGCAGTTGCTACCCCTGCCGCCTCCGCGACGTCCCCGACTGGCCGGCGGACAGCCCGCAATCCTACCGGGTCCCTATCGAGCGGATTGTCGCCCTGGCCCGCACGGGGGTTGCCGTCGCCGGCAACCTCGCCACACTGATCCGCCGCCGCTGGCCCGTGTTCCGAGCGTACATCGACGCCGAGCTGCCGGAGCTGCCGGAGCTGGCCACCTTCGAGCGCCACGCCCAATTCTGGCGGATGATCTCCGCGGGCGTGTCCGACCCCGAGCGTGCGCCGCCTCCGCCCGGCCGGCTGGCGGACCGCCTCGACGCGGACCTGATGTTGACGTTCTGCACCTTCCGCGCCGCCGATGATGCGGGCGAGTTTGTCCGCGCCGAGTTTGCCGCGGCGTGAACGGCTGTGGTACAATGCTGCCCGGCACCGGCGGGGCGGCCATGCCTGGGAAGACGCCCCGTCGGCCAGGCACGCCGCCCCCGCCGGGGCTTGTTGGAGCTGCCAGGATGGCCAAGGCCCGGCAACCCTATCGGACGGTCGAAACCCGGCTCGTGTCCGAGTACCTTGTCACGTTCTACCCCGACGCCCGGACGATGCAGCGTGTCCGCCTGGGGGGAACCCCGGCGGAGTTGGAGATTGCGGGCATGTCCGACGCCGAGAGGCGCCTTGTGGGGGTCTGGCGGCGGTGGGCCGACGCCCTCGTATTCACGCCCGACCATGTTGTTTTGATCGAGGCCAGCGTGTTCCCCGACGTGGGGCATGTGGCGCAGCTTGAGCTATACATGGAGCTTTTCCCGCGCACGCCGGAGTTCTTCGAGCACCGCGACCGCCCCCTCCGCGGCGAGCTGGTCTACGGCGTCGATGACCCGGTGATCCGCGACATGGCCGCCCGGCGGGGGCTCACCGTTGTCCTCTACCGCCCCCCGTGGGTCGAAGATTATCTGCAAACGGTGTTCGCCCGCCGGAGTCGGGCGACCCTGCCAAGCCCTTGACGGCCAGACATGGAGCCCGGTGCATGTTTTCTCCGCGAAATCGTCTGTAAAATTACTGTGCGGTGTCGTGCGGTGCTGCCATTTTCCAGGCGGGGGTGGGGGCCGCCTGGATCGACGGGAGATAGAGTCATGTTGCCAAAGCTAGACGAGCTGGCCCCGATGGCGAGGCCCTACGAAATCCTCGAGCTGTCCGACGGCCAGGCGGTGGAGTTGCGGCCCGTCCGCTACGAGCTGGGGCGAATGACGATTGAGCCGCGGGACGGGCGGCCGCCGAAGCTGATCGCGGTTCTGCGGCTGCACGTCCGCCCCGAGGACAAGCGGACTCTCCCTCACTACCTGGACGTGACCGCGGCGCACCTTGTGGCGGGGCTCTTGCCCTACCTGGAAAAGCTCCCCCCGGAGCGCTGGCGGTTCACGGCGACGAAGCACGGGAGAGAGCCGCGGGCACGGTTCACCCTCCAGGTGGACGGGGCGGAGGTCTAATCACACCGGCCACCTTCGGACCGTCCGTCCGTCGGCAACCTGGGCGGCGGGATATGGCCGCTGCCGGCCGATGCGTCCGGATTTTCCGTCCGGGCGGATGCGCGGCGGCCTGGCCGGTGGAAGAATCTTCCGTCCTGGGGCCGCTGGCGGCCGATCCTGTGGTATAATGGTGGGGACGGGGCACGGAACCATTTCCGACGGGGCTCAAGTGGAGTTCGCTACGATGGCCATTCCCAAACGCAAGCGACCCGCGAAGGCCGTTACCCTGGACAACGTGGTGGAGGGGTTCCACGAACTCGCCGCCCAGGCCCTCAAGGACCCCGACTCGCTTGAGGGCGCGCACGCCACCACGGAGGGCAATCCGGTCAACCTGGGGCCGCGGATTCCGGAGGCCGCGGACATGGCGGAGAAGATGGTGGACAACGCCGCCGCCAACGCCACCCGGTGGTTGGAGAAGGTCCTGTCCCCGAAGAAGAACCCGGTGGAGGAAGCAAAGAAGAAGAAGGGCAAGTACAACGCCGCCATGCAGCAGGTGATCTCAGAGGACCGGTTCGCCAAGGGACTGGACAAGGTGGACATCGACGAGATGTACGCCATCATCCGCGAGCGTGGGGCGGCTGCCTTCAGCTCCGGGGTGCAGGCCCGCAAGGGGAAGATCACCCGCGTCATGGGCGAGCTGCGTCCGCTGCTCCTGGCCGTCGCCCAAAAACTGGACGCCATGCCCACGGACACGGACCCGCAGCGGGAGGCCAAGCTCCTGGCGGCCCGCAAGCTGATGATCGAGGTCGGGAAGATTCGCCGCGGCGGCCGGTGAGCCCCGGCGTGATCGTCTGAAAACCGCCAACGGGCCGGGCGGCCGGCCGGTGTCGCCGCCGGCCGCCCGGCCAAACATGGAGACAGTGATATGGCTCTCAAGGAGCAGAACCGCGTCAAGCGGATCGCCGCCTCCGGCGGCGGCACCCTGGTTGCCGACGCCGACGAGTCGTTCCTGGTCAAAGACATCTACTGCATCCCCCAAACGGACCACGACTGGCTGGACGTGCTGATCCAGGGCACGAGCGTCGGCCGGTTCGCGGTGGAGGCCACCTCGCCGCTGGCCATGAACCATTTGCCCTACCCGTCCATCCAGGTGGCGGCCGCCCACGAAAACCGCCTGGGCACGGTGATCGACTGGCTCCGCCGGCAGGGCTCTCTCGCCCGCGGGGAGGTCCCGATCCCCGGCGGCGGGGGGATCGAGGCGTTCGTCGCCAACCCCTGGGACATCCGCTACCCGGTGGCTTCCGGCGAGACCCTCACCATCAGTCACTACGCCGAGACCGGCGACGTGTCGCTGCTCTATGACGTATATGAGGCCGGCGATGTGTTGCCGACCCTCCCCAACGGGACGCAATCCGCCCTCCGGCGGTATCTCCACTACGGGACCAACGCGGCCTCCGCCGCCGACGGCGACTGCGCCGTGGCCACCTCCCACATGTGGACGGGCGGCGACGAGTGGCCCTTTGATGGCAGTTCCGTCGCCGAGAACAACACGTATCGGCTTCTCTCCATCATCGGCTCGCCGCTGGGCAAGGGGGCGAGTGCCGCGAACAAGGGGTACACGACGCACCTGAAGCTGATCCACGAGAACACGGTCCTCTTTGACGAGGACCGCAACGGGCTCCCGTTCCTGGGCGACACGTCCGCCCTGTCGGCGGCGTCCCTGATCCCCTACGGCTCGGTGGTCGGGGCGGTGACGGCCGAGTTCCCCCAACCCGGTTACATGCTCGTACCTCCATTGGAGTTCCCGGAGGGCCACCGCCTGACGACGAAGATCGTCATTGCCGGGTACGACGCCGGCGGCCCCGGTGCCGCCGAGCTGTTCCTGGCCTATGCCCTCGAGCGCCGCTACGCGGCATGAGGTGAGACATGGCACAGACTCGTTACGAGGACCTCCACGACGCGGCCGCCGTGGTCGGGACGGAGCAACACCTTAAGGGCCGCCTGGACACCGCCGTGGACGGTGTGACCAGCACCGAGGACCTGCACAAGCGGGTGACGGGCTTCATGGGCCGGTGCGCCAACACCGGCTATTTCGTCTTCCGCCTGGCCGGGGCGACCATCGCCACCCTGGACGCCGCGGTGGTCAACGCCCTGACGGACTTTTCGCCCCTGGACATCGACGTGCCGGCGGGGCAGACGTTGGCCGTCTATCACATGTCCAGCTCCGGCACCGGATCGTCCTCCATGACCCTCCGGTATGAGCTGCCGTAAGGCCGATGCCCACGGTACCGGAAATCCTGATAGAGGTGCAAACGTCCCTCCTGGACCTTGTGGGGGTCAAGCGGTCCCGCGGCCACGTCGGCCGCTACTCCATATCGAATCAGCTCCATAACTCGATCGCGCACCTGGCCGGGCAGGATGGCGTGCATTCCCGTTTGCTTCAGTGTACTGACGATGCCCTCCTGAAGGTCGTGCCGGTGGGGGGCAACAGCGGCAGGTCGATTGACGTGAACACGACTAACGAGGTCTCCGTGATGATCCGTCGCGCCGGGGCGAGTGCCTTTGTCCTGGCCGGCAACGCCGCGGCGGTCGATACGGTGGGGCTGGTGGTGTCCAACAAGTACCTGGAGGAACTGTACGATACCATCGTGACGGCGAAAGGTCCGCTGGGGGTCGTGGACCATGAGGGCACAAACGAGCTGGGCGTGACGTCTTACCACGAGGCGAAGGTGGAGGTTGGCTACGGTGGGGTGGTGGCGCTCGTGGGGGACGCCGACGGGTGCGCCGCCGACGAACACGCCCTGAGCGTCCGCAACTACCACTTGACCCAACTGTATACCCTCCTGGCCGACGTGTGGGACCCGGACAATCACTGCCTCCGGGTCAACCAGATTAGCTGAGGGGGGGCGGGTGACTATGCGCCGAGAGCTGACAATCCGGCTGCTGATCGTCGGGGCGGACGAAGCGGCGGAGAAACACCTGATCGAAAACGTCCGCCGGCTGGCCGCGATGACCGCGGCCGACAAGCCGGCGGTCCTGGAGGTCGCGTCGGCCTGGCGGGAGGAAGTCCTGCCGGCCGAACCGACCGCGGAGACGGAGACATGAGGCACAAACGCGTAGCTGTCGGCCTGTGCGTCGTCCTGGCGGTCCTCTTTGCCGTGACGGGCTGTATGCGGTTTTGGGAGGGGATCGGCCTGGAGCCGACCGACGCCGCGGAGGTCCAGCAGCTCGTGGAGCAAAAGACCGCCGAGACGTTGGCGACGACCTGGCGGGCGGTCTTTGAGATTGCCGCCGCGGGCGTTGCCGGCGTCGGCACGGTCCTCTCGACGATCCTGGCGAAGCTGTTGGCGACGGAGAAGAAGATCACCGGGGCGATGATGACCGGGATTGAGGCGGCCGACAACGGCAAGGTCAAGGCGGCGGTCCAGGCGTCGGCGTCGGCGGCCGGGGTGGAGGCGAAGCTGCACAAGCGGGTGGATGCCGCCTTCCCGGTGACGGCGGCCGCGCCGGCGAAGACGGCCAAGGCGTGATTTGCCCGCCCGGTGGGGCGGCGTCCCTGCCCGGCCGCGGAGATCGCGGCCCAGGGGCTCCCGGAAGTGGGGCGGCGTCCCTGTTTCCGCCCCGGCATGGCGTTTGCTCCGGTGCAAAAACGAGCCCGCCCCCAGGGGCGGGTTTTCGCAGGGAGAAAGCGACATGGCGCAAAAGGTCAAGGTCCTGGACGTTCGCCGGCTGCCGTCGATGCAGCCGGGGCGGTTAGGCAAGCATGACCGGCTGGTGACGTTCCAGGTCGAGGGCGGCGGCGGCGACACCGTGACGGTCCCCGACGAGCAGTTTGACGACGAGCACGTCCAGGCCGCCATTGCCGACGCCCTCAAGGAACGCGGGGCCTGGATCGGCCGGGAGCTGGAGGTTTGACCGAACCCGCCGAGTGCGAGTGTCACTACGAGCTGACGCAGCTCTACCTGTCCCTCCTGGGCATGGGCGAGTCGGTGCAGATCGCCTGCTGGGAGCTGGCCCGGATTCGGGACGTGCTCGAGTGCGTCCCCGCCCCTCCGCCGGTGGAGCTGGTCTGCGACCTGGCCCCGCTTTTGCCGCCCTTGGAGGGTATCCGGGGGTGCATCTGCGACATCCGTTCCGCCGTCGTCGGCGGGGTGGTGCCGGCGCTCCAGGGGGTGCAGGCCGGCGTCGGCCGGCTGGCGGAAAACTCCGACGCCCTCCTGGGGATCATCAAGGCCCTCGCCGGGATGGACCTGGGCAAGCTCGCCGGGGACGCCCCGGACATCAAGCGGCCGGTGGGCGGGACCATCGGCGGGGCGATGGCCCAGGCGCAGTTAGATGCAGTGGATTCCATGCTTGCCCCCGGCAGCGCCACCGCGGTTGAGGCCAAGACGGACGCAATGGGGGACGCCCTCGCCGCCATGATCGGCAAGGTGGAGGCCCGGCCGGAGGTGCAGGAGCAAGTCGAGCTGCTGAGGCGGGCGGAGGCCGGCGGCTGGGAGGGCTTGACCGCCAAAGTGCACCTGTGGGTGAAGGACTGGCTGGACGCGTTTCTGTTTGCGGAGGGCGAGCAGGCGGAGGCGGCAATCGGCACCGTCTGGAAGCGGGCGTTGAAGATGTACGGGGCTGCCGTTGGGCTCGGCGTCCTCGCCCACGGCACGAGTGCCGCGTTGTCCGTCAACATCCTGGGCTTCGGCGGGATGCGGTGGACCGGACTCGCCGCGGTGATCGGCAAGTTCGCGGGGTTCGACCCGATCATCCGGGCGGTCCAGGGGACCTTCTACCGCGCCTACCTCGAACAGCCCATGAAGTATTACATGAATGAGCAGTTCCGTCCATATATCCCCGCAATCCAGGACCTCTTGCGGTACCGAAGCAAACGCATCCTCTCGGACCGCGGCGAGTTTGACAAGCTGATGGGCTATTGGGGATTTTCGCAGACGTGGGCGGATCGTATCGAGGATGATCTATACACGGAGCCGCGGCATTTCGAGCTGACGATCATGGGGGAGAATGATGCAATCCCCGACGACTGGTGGATGACGAAGTGTTTGCGGATGGGGTACACGGAGATCGACGCCGCCTACATGGTGGGCGGGATCAAGCGGAAGATCGCCGGCGGGTACATCACCGGATACGTGTCGCAGTTGCAGCGTATATATGGTGCGGGCTACATGGATGAAGACGAGCTGGAGGCCGGCCTGGAGGATACCGGCGTCAACCCGGTCTCCCGCGAGTACGCCCGCCGCGCCGCGGACCTCCGGCGGCGGTACGAGGCGATGGACGATCACGTGGGGGCGGCCCTGGATCAATACAACCGGGCGATGATCGACGAAGAGGATTTGGAGGCGGAGCTGGAGGTCGCCGTGGTCGATCCCGCCCGCGTCCGCCAGATGGTCTCCCTGGCCAGGGTGCGGCGTTTTCGCAGGGTCTACTACACGACGCCCGCCGAGGATGCGAAAAAAGCGGTGAGCACCTATCGCAAGGCGTTCGTGGCCGGGCTCGTCACGGCGTCGGAGTACACCGCCGTCATGGTGGAGGCCGGCATGTTGGCCGACGTGGTGGACCTCCGGCTGGACCTGGACTCCGCCGCCAGGGACCGCACAGTGGGCGCGGAGTTCCGGGCCTACGGTCTCCCGCGGCTACGCGATTCGGTCCTGCACGGCATGATCGACCTGGCCGGCTATCGCCGCGAGCTGCTGGCGGGAGGTTTTCCCGGGGAGCACGTGGAGGATGAAGTGCGGCTGGCGGCGGCCATGCTGGAGCGCCGGCGGACGCAGCGGGTCCGCACGTACCAGTTGCCACACTACCGCCGCGCCTACGTCCTGGGGCTGATCGACGCCCGGACCTTGCGTCGGGTCATGTCGGAGGCCGGCTTGACGGAGGGCGAGATCAAGGCCGCGGCCCTGACCCTCGAGCGCGGCCGCGCGGCCGAAGCCGCCCGGCGTGCCGAGGCGGCCCGGACGGCCGCCGCCGCCGCCGAGGCCGCCCGGCAGAAGAAGATGCTGCCTACCTGAGCTTCGGATCATCCCCCGGCGCGCCGTTGGAGGCTTCTTCGCCGCGCGTCCGCCGCTCTCCGTTTCTGTCTCAGTTCGGCGATGCGTGCCATGATCTTCTGGTGCGCCCGGTCTTCCCAGCCCGGCCCCGGCTGCACGAGCACGAGCTGCCACCGGAGTATCCCGGGCGCCCTCCATTGGATCGACAGGCGGCCATCGAGTGAGTCGTGTACCGCGTCGATGGTGTAAGGTGTGGCGGCTGGGGTCGCTGGCCGGCTGGCCGGTTCGGGGGTGCAGCTACGCCAGCAGAGCACCATGACGACGAGCAGTATCGTCCCGCCGAGGGCGGCCTGCAAGTGCTCCCGCGCCGTCCGGGGTGGCCGTGGGCGGAATCTCTTGGACATGTTGCGCCGTCCTTTCACGCCGGATTGTATCCGCCGGCCACCCGTGGGCAACCCCCGTCAAGGGAAAAATCCGGCCGGGATGCAGATTTTTTTCCCGCAACTGTGGCGTAGGTTATCGGACGTTGCGGGGGCCTTTTCGCCGACTTTCCCCGGTTTTCTTGGCATTCGCCCCCCCGAACGCCCGCCGAACCGGAGCGCAACATAACATATATTATCGGACGCTCCAAAGGGGTTCCGGGTGGCCTGGGGGCCGCTCTTGGCCGCGATGAATTGTGGCTGTTCGG
Source organism: uncultured Planctomycetaceae bacterium (assembly GCA_964575155.1). Taxonomy (GTDB): domain Bacteria; phylum Planctomycetota; class Phycisphaerae; order SM23-33; family SM23-33; genus CAZNSB01. The sequence goes on from CAZNSB010000021.1 coordinate 14,304, forward strand.
CGGGATGAGTTGCCCGCCGCGCGACGGTTGGTCAGTCAAGGATGGAGATGCCCAAGCGGTGATCGTTTTGGTGTCGTCGGTTGTGGTGAGCGTGTCTACAGCATCCGGCCTAAGGCGCAGTTGAGACGGAATTCACCGCCGGCGCCAGTTGCTGGCAGAGGCGCCTGAGGAGTGAGCCCGGATCTACTCTATCGCGCCGGCTGGGTGGTGACGGGCATCACCAGCGGTTTGCCGCGGCGGTTGGCCAGCAGCCAGCGGTAGAACTGCTCGTTGTCGTACGTCACCGTCCAGGAGTCGTGCCCCTTGTCGCGGTAGATCGTCAGGGTGGGGCTGCCTCCCGCCTGACGGATCGCCTTGACCATCTTCAGGCTGCGCCCCACCGGCACGGCCGTGTCCCTCCTGCCGTGGAAGACCCACGTGGGGATGTGCTTGATCCGCGCGGCATCGCGCGGGTCGCCGCCGCCGCAGATGGGAGCGATGGCCGCGAAGCGGTCCGGGTACTCGCAGGCCAGCGCCCACGTGCCGTAGCCCCCCATGCTCAGGCCGGTGCAGTAGACGCGGTCGGCGTCCACGCGGAAGTCCTTCTGCATCTTGTCCAGCAGGGCGCCCAGCTCCGCCGGAAGCCACGAGCGCGTGGGCGGGCACTGCGGCGCGACCAGGATGAACGGGAACGGCCGCCCGGCGGCCGCCAGCCGCGGCGGCCCGTGGGCCTTGACCACGTCCACGTCGTATCCCCTCTGTCCCCTGCCGTGCAGGAACAGCACCAGCGGCCAGATCTTCTTCGGGTTCGCCTCGTAGTCGGCCGGCAGAAACAGCAGGTACCGGGTGTTGATCAGGTTGAGCTTGCGCTTCAGCCCGACGCGCCATCGGTTGTCGCGGGCCCGGACGCTGGTGCGCTCCACGGCCGGCTTTGCGTCGGCTTTGGTCTCCTGCAGGCCGGCCAGCAGCTTGGCCGCGTCGTCGTCGCGGCCGAAGTCGCTAACCATCTCCCACTTGAGGTACTGCGAGACGGACTCCCGATGCACGGTCAGGGCGTGCGGCTTGATTTCCAGGGCCTCGGGCAGCTCCACCGTCGCCGTCAACTTCTCGCGCCACCACCGAACGGGCCCGGGAAGGCGAAACAACGTCAGCACCCGCCGATAGACCCAGCCGCCGGGCGCGACGACCTCCGCGACGGCCGCATACCTGCCGGGCCGCTCGGCCGAGGTCACGGCCTTGTAGTCCCTGTCGTAGTACGTGGTCTTGAGCTTGTGCGGGCCGAGAAGGGCCCGGGCGTAGAACGGCTGGGCGAAGCGAACCTCCGGCAGGTTGCGGCCGTGGAAGACACACGGCCGGGCGACCGGCCCGACGCGGCGGAGGATGTCCGCGCGCTGTCGGTCCGCGTCCGGCAGGCGGAGCGTGTCGGCGTTCGTGCCGGGACAGCTCAACGTGATGGGCCCATAGGGCCGGCCGGGGGGAGGCAGGGGAAGGTCGATCTCCGCCGACGCCCACCCCCCGCCGGTAGCCTTCAAGACGCCGCTGGCGCGGACCTCATCGCTGATGCGCACGCGGGCGGTCTTCCCGGCCCAACGGGCCCGCGCCATCGCCGTCAAACGCGTACGCAGCCCGTCGAAGTCGTATCGACCGAGCAGACGGACCTCGATGGCGGGCGAGGGCTTGCCGCCCAGGCGGATGCGCATCATGCTCCTGGGATTCTTGTAGGTGTCGGAGGCGGGATGCCACAGCAGGCTTCGCGCCGGCCCGTCGCCCGGGTCGGCGTCCTTGACGATGATCTGCACGGCGACCTCTCGGCCGGCCTCGGGTCGGATGGCCAACGCCGCCCACGGATACAGGGCTTCGAGGACGTATCCCTTGTCCGTCTTCGCGCGGGCGGCGGTGACCTCGGCCGGGAGCTTCTTCAACGCCGGCGCGGTGCGGCCGTCGCGCAACTGCGATCGCAGCTTCGGCCGGCTGGGCGTCCTGCCGGGCGCGACGGACCAGTGGCAGCGTTCCGGGGACCCCCGCTTCGGCGACAGGTACACCTGCACGCTGTCGGTCGTTCTCAGGCCGGCCTGCGACGGCGACTCGGCCCCGGCGTCGTCCCGCACCGCCGCAAGCAACAGCAGACCCTTGTCGTTCCACGCCAGGCGGATCCGCGCGTCCAGGTCGGCCGCGGGCCTGAGCACGCCGTCGTCCGGGACGAGCATCTCCACGCGGAAGCCGTCGCCGCCCCAATCGTCGGTCTGGCCGTCTATCACGATCCCGCTTAGTCGCGGGATGTCGTAAACCCGAGCGGACCGCTCCGTGACGCCGGCGCAGCCGCAGGCCAACGCCAGCAGTCCGCATGCGATCAGGTTGAGAACCTTCATGATTGGGATCCTTTCACCCGGCATTTCCCCGATGCCGTTGCGCCCACGGCCACCGTGGGCCTTTCCGGTGATTCTATACTGTGGACAGCTTCTCTCGGAGATAGCCTGGCACCGCGGAGGCGTCGATCCGCTCCTGGACGAGCGTGTCGCGCTGGCGGATGGTGACGGTCTGGTCTTCGAGCGTCTGACCGTCCACGGTGACGCAGAACGGCGTGCCGGCCTCGTCCTGGCGGCGGTACCGCCGCCCGATCGCGCCCTTCTCGTCGTAGAAGCACGCCAGCCCCGCCCCCTGCGCCGCCTCGTGGATGCCGCGGGCGATCTGGGGCATGCCCTGCTTCTTCACCAGCGGGAAGACCGCCACCTTGATCGGCGCCAGCCGGGGATGCAGCTTCATGAGGGTCCTCGGCTGCATCCTGCCCTTCTCGTCGGGGGCCTCGTCCTCGGTGTAGGCCTCGCAGAGGAAGGCCAGGGCCGCCCGATCGACGCCGCCGGAGGGCTCGATGACGTAGGGGATGAACCGCTCCTTCGTCTCCTCGTCGAAATACTTCATGTCCTTGCCGCTGGCCTTCTGGTGCTCGGTCAGGTCGAAATCGGTGCGGTTGGCGACGCCCTCCAGCTCGGCCACGCCGAAGGGGAAGGCGTACTCGATGTCGGCGCAGGCGGCGGCGTAGTGGGCCAGCTCGCCGGCGGCGTGGTCGCGCAGCCGGAGCTTCGCCGAGGTCAGCCCCAGGCCGACGTACCAGTTGAAGCGCTCCTTCCGCCAGTACTCGTACCACTCGTCGGCCTCTTCGGGCCGGCAGAAGTACTCGATCTCCATCTGCTCGAACTCTCGGCTGCGGAAGGTGAAGTTCCGCGGGTTGATCTCGTTGCGAAAGGCCTTTCCGATCTGTGCGATCCCGAAGGGCAGCTTCACCCGCGTGCTGTCGAGGACGTTGCGGTAGTTCGCGAAGATCCCCTGGGCGGTCTCGGGGCGGAGGTAGGCCCGGCTAGCGCCGTCCTGCAGGGCCCCGGCGTGAGTCTCGAACATCAGATTGAATTGCCGGATCCTGGTGAGGGAATTGCGGGCGTAGCATCGGGGACAGGGCCTATCACTGTCTTCTCCCGCGCTCGGGAGCGCCACCAATATCCCAGCATAGCGCTCGCCCGACTTGCTCTCCAGATGGACGACCCAGACCTCGGCTTCCGGCCGAGACACCCCGGTTTTCTGGCACTTCTTGAGAGCGGCGATGTTGTTGGCCTTCGCCGAATTCGCCACTGCCTCAGCGCAAAGTTCAGAGGCGCTTTCGAGCGAATCTGCCTCAATTGCTGCGTCGAGGGTCGTTGGCAACGTCCCGCTCACCGTGAGGGTGGGGACGGCTTCCTCGACCTTCCTCGCCAGCTGGCCTCTCTTCCACTCGGGCTCACTCAGGACATGGATGCAGAATATCCGGTCTGCGCGGAAGCGGCACTTGCACTCGCGGCAGTCGACCATGGGGTCGTCGAACCCCCCCACGTGTCCGGAGGCCTCCCAGACCTTGGGGTTCATGATGATGGAGCAGTCGAGCCCGACCATGTCGTCGCGCCTGCGGACGAGGTCCGTCCACCAGGCGTCCTTGATGTTGCGCTTCAGCTCCACGCCGAGGGGCCCGTAGTCCCAGAAGCCGTTGATCCCGCCGTAGATCTCCGAGGACTGGAAGATGAACCCCCGCCGCCGGCACAGGGCCACCAGCTTGTCCATCAGGTTGCCGTCTTCGCGTTTCTCTGCCATGGGCTCGCCTCTGTCGTCCGTGGTCGATTTTGCCCGGCATGATAGGTTGCGGGCGGGGCAATTACAACCGCCCGGGGCCCGCCCTGACTGATTCCCGGTTCCGACGGCGAGGGGACGTGAGGCCGCACAGCGGCCGATACAAAGGCAGCCCCGGGCGTCAGCCGGGGATTCCTTGCCCTACCGGCATTTCTTGCGCAGTTTCAAAACAGCGAAACGCATTGGGCGCCAACGGCTTAGGTGGAGATTTTCCCCCTACGCGCCGCCCCCGTCGCGCGGTATCATGGAGGTTGCACAGATTGCCCCCGGAGGTGATCGACGTTGGCAAGAGAAGCGATTCGCCGAAAGCTGAAGATGCTTCTGTTCGTCCTGCTTAGCTTTGCGGCGCTGTGCTAGCAGGGGCGGGGACTCACTGTACCGCAAGACAACCATGGGTCCACGGCTGCGCTGCGTGCAGCCGTGCGGGCGGCCGTGCCACAATTCTCCATCGCAGCCCCACGGGGGCAGGGAGGGGTTTGCGATTTCGCCGCGGAGCGGCAGCGGCTATCCTGGGGACGATAAGGCCCGGGAGGACCGGCTCATGAAATGCGTGGTGGTCACCGGCGTGTCTTCGGGCATCGGCCGCGGGACGGCGGAGGAGCTGATCTCTTGCGGCTTCCGCGTCTTCGGCAGCGTCCGCCGGCCGGCCGATGCCGACCGCGTCAGATCGGCCCTGGGCGCGGCCTTCGAGCCGCTGCTGATGGACGTGACGGACTCGGCCGCGGTGGCCGACGCCGCCGCCCGCGTCGAGGAGGAGGTCGGGGACGGCGGCCTGGCCGGGCTGGTCAACAACGCCGGCATCGCCGTTTCCGGCCCGTTGCTGCACGTTCCGCTGGAGGACGTGCGGCGGCAGTTCGAGGTCAACGTGGTGGGCGTGCTGCGGGTGACCCAGGCCTTCGCCCCGCTGCTGGGGGCGAGAAGGGACCCCCCCCACCGGCCGGGGCGAATCGTGAACATCAGCTCCGTCAGCGGGCGGGTGGCCCTTCCCTTCGTCGGGCCGTATGCCGCTTCCAAGCACGCCGTCGAGGCGCTGTCCGATTCCCTCCGCCGCGAGCTGCTGCCGTACGGCATCGACGTGATCGTGATCGAGCCCGGCCCCATCGACACGGCGATCTGGGAGAAGCTGCCGGACCTCGCCCGGTACGACCACACCGACTACGCGCCCCTGCTGGCCCGCGCGGTCGAGGCGGCGGCCGAGCGGAAACGCCGGGCCATGCCCGTCTCCGTCGTCGCCCGGGTCATCCGCCGCGCCCTGACCGCCCGCCGGCCGAAGGCCCGATACGCCCTACCGCTGCGCCGGCTGGGAGACTGGTGGCTGCCGCGCCTGCTGCCGGACCGCTGGCTGGACCGGCTCGTCGCCCGGCACGTGCGGTGGTGAGGCGCCGCGGCCGGCGCCGGCCGGGCGAGGCGCCGCCCGTGGCGGGCTGCCCCCGCCCTCCCCCGCCGGGGCCGGCGAGACCTGGTTGAAGACCCGGCGCTGGGCGTGGTGCTTCTGAAAGACCGAAAGCTGGAAGTAGATCGCCGAGGTCAGCAGCGTGCGGACGATGGAGCGCGGCAGGAGGCGCCAGCGGGGCTGACACTTGATGAAGCGGACCCAGCGGCGGAAGATGTTCCGCCACGTGAAGAAGTGCCGGTTGTTCTGGCGGAACGCCGCCAGCAGGTGCTCGGGGCTGACCCGCCCGGGGCGGAAGAGAAGGTGGTCGCCCTCGTAATGGGCCAGGTTGCGGTCCACGATGCGGCCCTCCCCGTCCAGTTGCGCGTGCCACGGCGTGCCGGGGATCGGGATCGAGATGGACATGAGCAGGACCTCCGGGCCGATCTCGTCGAGCAGCCTCGGCAGCGTGCGGAAGTACTCGGCGGTGTCGGCCTCCAGGCCGAAGATCAGCCCGGCGAAGACCAGGATGCCCGCCCGCCGCAGCCGCTCGAACAGCTCGCGGTACTCGCGGACGTGGTTGTGCGTCTTGTGGACGTGGGCGAGGCTTTCGTCGTTGAGCGACTCCATGCCGATGAAGGCCATGCGGCAGTTGGACCGCCTCAGCAGCTCGACGAACTCCGTGTCGTGGATGCAGTCAAAGCTGAACTGTGCGCCCCAGGCGAGCAGGTCGAGCTTGGCCATTTCGCGGAGCAGGTCCTTGGCGTGATCGAGGTCGCCGCCGAGGTTGTTGTCGTAGAGCATGGCCGTCCGGCGCTTCTGCCGCGGGAGCCGATCCGTCGCCTTCAGGTCGGCGATGACGTCGGCCACGGGCCGGGTCCGGAAGACGTTCTTCGTCGCCGTGAGCTGGCAGAAGGAGCAGTGGTACCGGCAGCCGCGCGTCGCCTCGGTCACCACCGGGACGCGGAAGCACTCCTCGGCCAGGTCGTACCGCGGGGGGGGGATGCCCTCCAGCGGCGGCGTCTCCGGCGCCTCGTAGCGGTCCTTGAGCCTGCCGGCGGCGTAGTCGGCGACGACCTCGCCCCAGACGCGTTCGGCCTCTCCGACGACGACGCAGTGGACGTGGGGCTGGACGTCGTCGGGGTTGGAGGTGGGGAACTTTCCGCCGGCGATGACGGTCTTGCCCAGGGCCCGGAAGCGCCGGGCGACCTGGAAGGCGTGCGGCGCGCAGTAGTCCATGAAGCTGAGGGCGACGCAGTCGGCGTCGGTGGCGTAGTCGACCGGGCGGACCATCTCGTGGAGGACCTCGACGTCCACGATCGGGGGCGTGAGCGCGGCGACGAGCAGCCCCGGCAGCGGCGGCGCGGGGCTCTTGGCGTACCAGGTCTTCCGCTCGCCGAGGTTCTGGAACAGGACGATGATGAGTATCTTTTTCTTGCTCATGCGGTTGGCCCTCGAGGAGGGTGACCGGCGGGGCGGGGTCGGGCGGGCGCGAGCGCGCGGCCGAGGGCCCCCACCACCGCGTCGATGTCGTCGGGGGTGTGGGCGCTGGTGACGCTGATGCGAAATCGCTCCTGCCCGCGGGGCACGGCGGGATACTCCACGGCGTTGACGAAGATGCCCGCCTCGTGCATCCGCCGCCCCGCCGCCCGGATCCCCCCCCCCGCGGGGACCGGCACGATCGCCGATTCGCTGCGGCAGTCCAGGCCGATCGACCCCAGCCTCCCCAGCAGGTAGGCGACGTTCTCGTGCAGCCTGGCCCGCCTCTGCGGCTGTCTCCCGCTTGCCCTACGCGTCGCCGGCAGCGC
>CAZNSB010000022.1:0-2377 GCA_964575155.1 uncultured Planctomycetaceae bacterium
CGTCCGGATCTGTGGGGGCCCCGGGTGAGCAATCACCCGGGGCTACCCGACCACGCGGGGGCGGGGGGAGTCGGCACCCGCCGGTCGGTGCGTAACTGCCGCTGGCGAAAATGCTTTTGGGGGGCGCTTTTTCTTTGACAGGAAGGAACGTTGGTCTATAATCGAGGGGTGTAGTGGACGTGGCGGCAGGGGAGGCGATGTGGTATCTTCTGCCGTTGCAAGAAGATAGCCCGCGGCGGGCGGCGGGCCGGTACCGGCCGCCCGCGGCGGGGAAGGTGTACGTATACGGACTTTGAGTCGGTCCGCTTGTTGAACCGAGGAGACATGGGCATGAACCTGTGTCTGGACGGAGCGGCTGGTGGTGTCAGAGCCTAGGGCGAATTCGCCCGGCCGGCGCGTCTCGGCCGGTGGACTCGGCCTGCATGGCACTTTGCGGTTTGTGGCCGGACTGGGCGGCAGAGGGCCGGTGATCGGGCCGGGAGGGACCATGGCGTAGCATGCCGCCGAGCCATTCCGTCGGGGGGGTGGTTGAACCAAGTGGGCGCCGATACCCGCTTTTTTTGTGGTCGGCGCGGGCCTGGCTGAAGGCGTTAAGGAAAACGATGAACCAGGAATTGCTTCGCATCGTGGACGGCATCGCCAGGGACAAGAACATCGACCGGGACGTGGTGTTCGAGGACCTCGAGGCGGCGATGCTCTCGGCCATCCGAAAGGCCTACACCCGCGTCGAGGACGTGGAGGTGCGGATCGACCGCGAGAGCGGGGACATCACCGCCGCCATCGCCGGCGAGCCGCTCAGCATGCGCGAGCTGGGGCGCATCGCCGCGCAGACCGCCAAGCAGGTGATGATCCAGCGCATCCGCGAGGCGGAGCGTGGGAGCATCTACGAAGAGTACCTCGCCCGAAAGGGCGAGATCGTCACCGGGCGCGTCGTCCGGCGCGAAGGCGGGGGCACGCTCATCGTGGACCTCGCCCGGGCCGAGTCCATCCTGCCCAAGAGCGAGCAGATCCCCGGGGAGACCCACCAGCCGGAGGACCGCATGCGCGCCATGGTCCTCGACGTCCGCGAGCAGGGCAGCCAGATCCGCATCGTCCTCTCCCGCAGCCATCCCGACTTCGTCCGCCGGCTCTTCGAGCTGGAGGTGCCCGAGGTCGGGGAGAGGATCATCGAGATCCGTGCCCTTGCCCGCGAGGCGGGGTACCGGACGAAGGCTGCCGTCAACAGCCTCGACACCAAGGTCGACGCCGTCGGCGCCTGCGTGGGGGTCCGCGGCAGCCGGATCAAGAGCATCGTCGACGAGCTGAACGGCGAGAAGATCGACATCGTCCGGTGGAACGACTCCTCCAAGATCCTCATCGCCAACGCCCTCAAGCCGGCGGAGGTGTACGACATCAGCCTGTGCTTCGAGCTGGGCAGGGCGATCGTGGTGGTGACGGACGACCAGTTGTCTCTGGCGATCGGGAAGCGAGGTCAGAACGTACGTTTGGCGGCCCGGCTGACGCAGTGGGACATCGACATCCTGACGCCGACGGAGTTCAACGCCGGGCTGGACGTGCTGGAGAAGGCGCTGCTGGAGGTGGAGGGCGCGGACAACCAGGTCGTCAGCCAGGTCATTGCCCTGGGCATGGTGAACGTGCTGGACGTGGAGGAGGTGGGCCCGGACCCGCTGGTCAAGGAGCTGGAGCTGGAGAGGGAACTGGCCATGAGGATCGTCCAGCGGTGCACCGAGGAGGCCCGTCGGGTGGCGGAGGCCCAGGCCCAACGGGCTTTGGAAAAGCCCCCCCCGCCCGCGCAGGAGCAGCCGGCCGGTGAAGCGGCACCGGCTGAAGGGGCGCCCGAGGCGCCGGCCGGTGGCGACGCGGGGCCCGCCGAGGCCCAGCCCGATCAGGCGGCGGCGGAGGGCGAGCCGGCGGGCGGGCCCGATCAGCCGGCGGCCGCTGCCCCCGCGGGGCTGCCTCCTGCCGATCCGGAGGTCGGCGAGGAGCAGCCGGCCGATGCCTCCGCCGACGCCGGTGCCGGTGTGCCGGGCTCGGAGCCGCCAGAGCAGGAGCCGCCAGAGAAGGAACAGGAAAACCGACAGGAGACGACAAGCTGAGACAGTGATTCCGGCGGGCGGAGGCCGGAGCCGATTGGGAGGCCGAATTGGCCAGACGCGTATTTGAACTTGCCAGAGAGCTGGGCGTGACCTCCAAGATCGTCCTCCAGAAATGCCGCGCCGAAGGCCTGGACGTGAAGAACCACATGTCGGCGGTGTCGGCGGGCCTGGCGGCGACGATCCAGGAGTGGTTCAGCGAAGGGGCCGCCCAAACGGCGGTGGAGGTCGCCGAGCACGTGGACCTGGCCGCTGCGCGCAAGAGAGCCGCCGCGGAGCGTCGT
>CAZNSB010000022.1:2387-21399 GCA_964575155.1 uncultured Planctomycetaceae bacterium
GGCCCGGAACAAGGCGGCGGTCGAGCGTCGTCGCCGGCGAAGGAAGGCTGCGGCCGAAGCGCCCGCCGCCGAGGCGGCCGAAGCGCCCGCGGGCGAAGTGGCCGCCGCCGTCGCCGAAGCGCCCGCCGAAGGGCCGGTCGCCGAGGCCCCCGCCGCTGAGGCGCCGCTCCCGGCGGCGGAGGCCGCTGCTGTCGAGGCCCCCCGGGCCGTCGCCGAAGCGCCGCCCGAGGCGCCCGCCGGCGAGGCGGCGCCGGTCGCCGAGGAGGTCGCCCCGCCCGCCGAGGCCGAGGCGCCCCCCGAAGCGGCTGTGGAGGAACTGCTCCCGCCCGAGGAGGCCGAAGGGCCCGCCCCGGTCGTCCGGGCCGTCCCCAACGAGCCAGAGAGGCCCGAGATCGTCGAGCCCGCCGGGCCCCAGGTCGTGCCCAAGCCCGCCAAGCTTCAGGGGCCGAGGGTCGTGCGGTTTGACGGCGTGGAGCAGGCGGTGGCCCCGGCCCGGCGGGCCGGCGGCGTCTTCGGCGCGCGGGCCCCCACTCCCTCGCGCCCGGCGGTCGGACGGAAGCCCGGCGGGGAGAAGGAAGCGGAGAAGAGGCCCCGCCGCAGCAAGCGCCGCAGCCCGCGGCGAAAGAGCGGGCGGACCGCCGAGACCGGCGAGGGGCTGCGGGAGTGGCGCGACCGCGACCTGGCGGAACGCTCGCAGCGGCTGGCGGCGGCGACGGGGGGGACGCTCCGCCGCCATCGCGCCTCGGTGGGGCCGGTGAAGGGACAGGTCAGGCCCGCCGCCCGCACCGGCGAGGTCGAGATCGCCGAGCCCATCACAGTCAAGAGCCTCTCCGCCGCCAGCGGGATCAAGATCAACCACATCATTCGGAAGCTGATGTCGGAGGGCACGCTGGCGACCATCAACTCGGCGCTGGACCGCGACACCGCCGAGACGGTGGCCATCGAGCACGGCATCGAGCTGAAGATCAAGGCGGCTAAGACCGCCGAGGACCTCCTCGCCGAGCAGATCGAGCAGCACGCCGGCGCCGAGCCCGTGCCGCGGGCGCCCATCGTCACCTTCCTCGGGCACGTGGACCACGGCAAGACGTCGCTGCTGGACCACATCCGACAGGCCCGAGTCGCCGAGGGCGAGGAAGGCGGCATCACCCAGCACGTCGGCTCGTATCGGTACGACTCCGGCGGCAAGCGCGTGGTGTTCCTGGACACCCCCGGGCACGAGGCCTTCACCGCCATGCGCGCCCGCGGGGCGAACATGACCGACGTGGTGGTCCTGGTGGTCGCCGCCGACGACGGCGTCATGCCCCAGACCATCGAGGCCCTCAACCACGCCAAGGCCGCCGGCGTGCCCGTCGTGGTCGCCTTGAACAAGATCGACCTGCCCAACGCCAATGTGCAGCGAGCCCTGGGGCAGCTTGGGGAGCGAGGCCTCCAGCCCCGAGAGTGGGGCGGGCAGACCGAGGTGATCCACACCTCCGCCGTCACCGGCGAGGGAATCGACAACCTCATCGAGATCCTTTCCCTGGAGGCCGAACTGCTGGAGCTGAAGGCGGACCCGACGGCCCCGGGCTCCGGGTTCGTCGTCGAGGCCCAGCGCGACCCCCGCCGGGGGGCCCTGGCCCACCTGCTGGTCCGCGAGGGGACCTTGAGGACCGGGGACCTGGTGCTCTGCGGCCGGTCCTACGGGCGCGTCCGCAGCATGGTCGGCGACCGCGGGGAGCAGATGGAGCAGGCACCCCCGGCGACGCCCGTGGAGATCTCCGGGCTGGATGAGGTCCCCGACGCCGGCGACCGCTTCTACGTGGTGGAGGACCTGGACATGGCCAGGCGGGTCGCCGAGGAGCGCCGCACCCGGGAGCGGGCGGAATCCCTCACCGCCGCGCCCACCCGCAGCCTGGAGAACATCTTCGAGCGGATCGAGGCGGGGGAGACGACGGAGCTTCGGCTGATTGTGAAGGCGGACGTTCACGGCTCGCTGGAGGCGCTGCTGGGCAGCCTGGGCAAGCAGCTGAGCGAAGAGGTCAAGGCGGTGGTGCTGCATTCGGGGGTGGGGGGGATCACCGAAGGCGACGTGCTGCTGGCCGAGGCGTCCGAGGCGATCGTCCTGGGCTTCCGGGTCGTGCCGGACCAGCGGGCCCGGGCACTGGCCGAACAGAAAGGCGTCGAGGTGCGGACGTATCGCGTGATCTACCAGTTGCTGGAGGACGTGGAGCGGGCCGTCGCCGGCATGCTGGCCGCCGAGCTGACCGAAGAGGTCACCGGGCGGGCCGAGGTGCGGGAAACCTTCAAGATCTCGCGCCTGGGGACGGTCGCCGGGTGCCACGTGACCGAAGGCACCATCACCCGGAGCGCCAAGGTCCGCCTCATCCGGGACAACGTCGTCGTCGAGGACGAGCGCGAGCTGGAGAGCCTGCGCAGGTTCAAGGACGACGTCCGGGAGGTGCGGGCCGGGCTGGATTGCGGGATGAAGATAGCCGGCTTCGATGACGTCAAGATCGGGGACGTGATCGAGGCCTACCAGATGGTGGAAGTGGCCAGAGAGCCCTGACCGAATCCCCGGTCACCCAGCCGGGACGTCCGCCATGGCGACGAAGGTGGGCCTGCTGCACCTGGAAGTCCTGATGGACGACGCGATGACCCTGAAGGACAAGCGCCGGATCGTGAAGAGCTTCAAAGACCGCCTCGCCCACCGCCGGAACGTCTCCGTGGCGGAAGTGGACCACCTGGACAGCATCCGGCGGGCGCTGCTGGCGGTGGCGATGGTCGGGAACGACGGGCGCCACCTGGCCGGGTCGCTCCAGCAGGTCGTCAACGCCGCCCGCGCCCGGCGCGACTGGGTGCTGGTGAACCACGAGATCGAAATCCTGTGACGGGCTCGCCGGCATGTTCGCTTGAGCGAACATGCACCAGTGAGGAGCCCATGAGCCGAAGGACCGAACGCATCGGCAGGCTGATCCAACAGGAGATCGGGCGGATCCTGCTGACGGGTCTGTCCGACCCCCGCATCGAGCCTGCGCGGACGTCGGTGACGAGGGTGCGCGTCCAGGAAGACCTGCTCCGGGCGAAGGTGTACGTCTCGATCCTCGGGTCCGAGCCCCAGCAGCGCCTCGGGGTGGGGGCGCTGAACCACGCCGCCGGGCGGATCCAGGCGCTGCTTCGGCGGCAGGTCCAGTTGCGGCACATGCCGGTGCTGGAGTTCGTCGCCGACGAGCAGTTCAAGACAGCGCTGCGCACCTGGGAGATCATCCGGGAGGCGATGGAGGAAATCCACGCCAAGGAGACCTCCGGCGACCAGGCCGGGCCGGCGGGGCCCGCCGAATCGCCCCGCTCGAACGAGCCCACACCGAACGTGCAGGACGAGCCATGAAAAACAGCGCCCGTTACGCGAGCAAGATGAAGCGGCTTCTCGCCGGTGGGCAGCCCCAGGGCCCGGGCGAGCCGGCGGACCCCATCCGGCTGGTGGTGGCTGCAGTGTTGGCCGAGGACATCACCGCCAGGCAGGCCGTCTCGGCCATGGCCGCCCTGGAGGCGGAGTTTGTCGATTTCAACGAGCTCCGCGTCAGCCCCGTCAAGGACATCGTCGAGTGCGTCGGGAGGGGGTTCTTCCGGGCGCGCGGGAAGGCGGAAATGATCAGTCGTGCCTTGAACGGAATCTTTGAGCACACCAACGCGCTGTCGCTGGAGTTCCTGGCCAAAAAGCCCAAGCGCGAGGTCCGCCAGTTCCTTCGCCACAAGCTCGGCCTGAGCCGGTATGCCGAAAGCGTCGTGACCCTGTACGGGTTCGAGGGGCACGCCATCCCGGTGGACGGGCTGCTGCTGGAGTCGCTGAAGCTGGGCGCGAAGATCCATCCCCACAGTGACCTCAAGGACCTCCAGGGCTTCCTGGAGCGGATCATACCGGCCAGGGACGATGTCGCCGCCCACGAGGCGCTGCGGGGGCATGCCGACAAGGCCGCCTCGAAGGTGCACAAGCGTTGGGCCCGGGAGGCGAAGGCCGAGGCAAAGGCCAGGGCCGAGGCCGAGGCGAAGGCCAGGGCCGAGGCCCAGAAGAAGGCCGAGGCCGAGGCCAGGAGAAAGGCGAAGGCCGAGGCGAAGAAAAAGGCCGCCCGGAAGAAGAAGAAGGCGGCGCCCGCGGCGAAGAAGCCAGGCAAGCCCGCCGCCAGGAAGGCGGTCAAGAGAAAGAAGTAGCCGCCCCCCCCGGCACCTGATGGAGACGCAGCGTGAGCAGGGACTCGAAGGAAAACAGACTCGTCCTGGGCATCCCCAAGGGGTCGCTCCAGAAGACGACCGTGACGCTGTTCCGGCGGGCCGGGTTCAGGATCAGCTTCGTCGAAAGGAACTACTTCCCCGACATCGACGACGAGGACATCTCGCTGATGATGTTTCGCGCCCAGGAGATGAGCCGGTACGTCGAGGAGGGCGTGCTGGACGCGGGCATCACCGGCAGCGACTGGATCGCCGAGACCGGCTCGGAGGTGGTGGAGGCGGCCGATCTGGTCTGCGCCGAGCCGAACTACCGCCGGGTGCGCTGGGTCCTGGCCGTGCCGGAGGACTCCCCCGTGCGGGCCCCGCCGGACCTCCAGGGCAGGACCGTCGCCACCGAGCTGCCCAACGTGACCCGGCGCTACTTCGCCGAGAGGGGCGTGGACGTGAAGGTCGAGTTCAGCTACGGCGCGACCGAGGTCAAGCCCGGGCGGGTGGCCGATGCGATGGTGGACGTGACGGAGACCGGCTCGACGCTGCGTGCGCACCGGCTGCGGGAGGTCGAGACGGTGCTGGTCTCGACGCCCCGACTGATCGCCAACGCGGGGGCCTGGGGCGAGAAGTGGAAGCGGCGCAAGATCGAGAACATCGCCTTGATGCTGCACGGGGCGATCGAGGCCCGCGAGAAGGTCGGGCTGAAGATGAACGTGCCCAAGAGCCGCCTTCAGGCCGTCACGGACCTCCTGCCGGCCGAGAAGAGCCCCACCATCTCCGGCCTCGCCGATCCCGACTGGGTCGCGGTGGAGGTCGTCCTGGAAGAGCGCATCGAGCGTGACCTGGTACCCCGGCTGAAGAAGGCGGGGGCTTCGGGGATCATCACGTACCCGCTGAACAAGGTGATACCGTGATGGACGGAAGCCGGCGTTTCCTGTGCCTCCTGGCGGTGATGCTTTGGGGCCCGGCCTGTCAGCAGCAGGGGCCCAGTGTCCGCGCTGCCGGGCCGCCGCCCGCCGACCCCGCGACCCGACCGGCCAGGTCCACGCTGCCGCTGGCGAAGGTGCCTCCCTCCCTCGGCCCGCTCGCCGATGCCGCCGACGCACAGGAGCTCCCGGAAAAGGCCCTTCCCGTCGTCAAACGGGCCGAGGACCTCCTGGACAAACGGCAGTTCGGCAGGGCCGTCCCCCAGTTCGAGATCGCCAGGAAACTGGCTGCGGATTCCCCGCGGATTCTCCGGGGCCTGGGCCTGGCCTACGCCGGGCTGGGCGACCAGGTCAAGGCGGAGTCGTGTCTCCGCACGTCGGCCGAAAAGGCCCCCGACCACGTGCGGGTCCACCTCCTGCTGGGGCGGTATGCCGTCACCCGCGGCGACTACACGGGCGCCTTGACCCACTTCCGCAAGGCCCTGCTGTGCGGCGACGCCGACGAGGACAGCCCCGACTCGGCCGAGGCGCTCGTCCGGGCGGCCGCCCTGCTGGAGAATCAGGGGTACCATGCGGCGGCGCTGGAATGCCAGGAGAAGCTGGCCGGTCGTCTGTCGGCCCACGGGCGTGCGTTCGTCGGCCGGGCGGTGCTGCGGATCCTGGTCCGCCGGCCGGAGCGGGTCCTGCTTGCCCGCGGCCGGCTCCTGCTGAAGCTGGGCGACGCCGACAGGGCCGCCGCTTTCCTCGAACGCGCCTACCGCCGGGACAAGACCCACCGACAGGCCGCCGAGCTCGCCGTAAGAGCGCTCCTGGCCAAGGGCGATTTCGCCCGCGCCGAGGGCGTCGTCGCCGAGCTGCTGGAGATGCCCGCACAGCGCGCCCTGGCCGTCGACTCCGCCGTCCAGTTGTGCAAGGCCAAGAAGGACCCCAAGCTGCCCGAGAGGCTGCTGAAGACCTACCTGGACCGCGGGGGGTCGGATTCCGGCTTCGTGATCGCCATGGCCGAGGCCGCCGCCGAGCTGGGGGCGCCCGACCAGGCCGTCAAGATGCTCGCCGGTCACCTCGCCACCACCCCCGAAGACGCCCCCACGGCCATTCGACTGGCCCGGCTTCAGGCCCGAAAGGGCGACCTGGCGGCCGCGGCCAGGCAGTACGCCAGCCTCCTCGCCCGTGACGCCGTGGGGCTCGCCCGCATGCGCCGAGAGCTGGCCCTGCTCGCACGCCGGCCCATCGAGAAGGAGTTCATCAGGAAGCTGCCCTCCCTCGCCGGCAAGGCCGAGCCCCGGCTGGCGCCGGCGATGCTGTGCGTGGCCGGCATGCTGGCCGAGGCCGTCGGCGACGTCGACCTGGCCGCTGCGCTCCTCGGCCGCGCCGTCAAGGAACATCCGCGCTTCTGGTGCGCCTACGAGGTCCTGGAGGACCTCCACGCCGACACCGGCGACTCGGAGGCCATGGAGGAGCTCGCCGACCGGGTCACCAAGGCCGCCGGGGGGAGCTACTTCAAGTTCTACCTGCTCGGGAAGATCTACCTCGATCAGCAGCAGGTCGAGCAGGCGGTCGAGAAGCTCGAGCAGGCGCGCGGCCTCAGGGGCGGGCACGTGCCCACCCTGCTGCTGCTGGGGCGGGCCTACCAGCAGCAGGGGAACGTCCGCGACGCCGAGCGCCGGCTGCTGGCGGCCATGGCGCTGGCCCCCGACAACCTCGCCGTCGCCACCGCGCTGTTCGAGCTGTACGTGAGGCGTTCCGGCCGGACCGAGGCGGGGCGGGTCGTGGCGCGTTTCCTCCGGGACAATCCCCGGAGCGTTCCCGGGCGCCTGCTGGCGGCGCGATACTACCTGCTCGTCAAGAACCGCCGGAAGGCCCGGGAGGTCCTCTCCGGGCTGCTGGCGACCGCCGGCGACGACGTGGACGTCAGGCTCTTTGAGGTCCGGATGGACCTGCCCGAGCGCATCACCAAGGAGCACCTGCCCGCGGAGAAGGCCGAGGCCGCCCTGAAAAAGATCCGCGACATCCTCAAGCTGGACCCGCGGAACGTCCCGGCCCGGGCGCTTCAGGCGGCCGTGCTGGGAAGTCAGGGCCGGCACGCACAGGCCGCCGAGGCCCTCGAAGCGGTCTACCGGCGGAAGTCGCACGACGCCGTCCTGGCCGGGGCGTACCTCAACGCCCTCATCAAGGGAGGCAAGCAGAAGCAGGCCGCCGGCGAGGTCGACAAGATCGCCGCCCGGAAAAACCTCAGCACGGCCATGCGGGTGATGCTCGTGGAAGCGCTGGTCGAGATCAAGAACCCCGAAAAGGCCGAGGCCCTGCTGGCCAAGTGGCTCAAGAACCCCGCCAACAACGCCGAGCTGTCGGTCCTCCGCGTCCGGGCCCTGAAGCTGTACGAGCAGGCCAAGCGCTACGCCGCCGCCGGCGAACTGCTCGATCGCTGGATCGCCTCCGGGCTCGAGCCGGAAAGGCTCCGCTGGCTGAAGCTCCAGAAGCTCCGCATGTACGCCCTCGCCGGGAAGGTCGATGAGGCCGCCGACTACGCCGGAAAGCTCGACCCCCAGGAGTGGAAGCCCTACCACACCAACGAGCTCCTCATCGACGCCCTCCTGGAGGCCAAGGCCTGCGCCAAGGCCCACGAGGTCCTGGAAGCCTGGGCCCGCGCCGGCGCCGAGCCCGCAAAGATCCTCAAGGCCAGGCAGTTGATCCTCAAGAGCTACGGCGAGGAAAAACGGTTCGACGACCTGCTGCGGCACGCGCAGAAGTGGATGCAGGCCGACCCCGCCGCCGAGGACCTCAACGGGCTGGCCGTCGAGCTCCTGTCCTTCCACAAGCAGCACGCGTCGGCGGTGAAACTGGCCGAGGCCTGGCTGGAAAAGACCAGGGGCATCACCACCACCACCGCCCCCAAGGAGCTGGCGCTGGCGGCGGCGGCCAGGAGGGCCGTCGTCGTGGCCCTGCTGAGGGCGGAAAGGAAGAAGGAGGCCCTGGCCCGCGCCCGGGCCTACGTGAAGGACCGGCCGGAAGATCCCCGCCTGCTCCGCGCGCTGCTGGCGGCGCTGCACACGCTGGAAATGGAAAAAGAAGCCCTCGCCCTGATGGAGAAGATCTTCAAGCTCGACCCCGACGACCCCGGCATCAACAACGACCTCGGGTACTGCTGGGCCGACCGAGGGGTTCACCTCAAGAAGGCCGAGTTCATGATCCGAAAGGCCCTGGCCGCCCGCCCGGAGCAGATCGCCTTCAAGGACAGCCTCGGCTGGGTGCTCTACAAGCAAGGCAAGTTCGACGCCGCCCACAGGATCTTCCAGGACGCCGTCGCCGCCGACGAGGACCTGCTCCATGCAGTCATCCTCGACCATGCGGGGGACAACTGCTGGCGTCTCGGCCTGAAGGACCGGGCCGTCGAGCGGTGGACCCGGGCCGTGGCCCTGGCCAAGAAGGAAGAGCAAAAAGACCGCGAAGTCAGGAAAGTGCTGGCGGAGACGCCCGGGAAGATCCTGGCCGCCAGCACCGGCGCACAGCCGAAGGTCGCCCCGCTGGGCGAGAACGTCCCGGAGCCGAAACCTTGACGATCGGATGGGCTCCCGTGAGCCGGTGAGTCCCCGCGCCCCGGAGAGGAAACGCGATATGGCCGGTCATTCCCACTGGGCCAGGATCAAACGGGCAAAGGCAACCGTCGACGCGCGCCGCGGGAAGCTGTGGTCGAAGCTCGCCCGGCGGGTCATCGTCGCCGCCAAGAACGGCGGCGGAAACCCCGAGGAGAACCTCCAGCTTCGATACGCCATCGACGACGCCAAGGCCGCCAACATGCCCAAGGACACCATCGCCAACGCCATCAAGAAGGGCACCGGCGAGCTTGGGGCGGAGAATTTCGAGCGCGTGGTGTATGAAGGCTACGGCCCGGCGGGCGTGGCCGTCCTGGTCGAGTGCCTCACCGACAACCGCAACCGCACCGTCTCGCAGATCCGAAAGATCTTCGAGCGGGCCGGCGGGCAGCTCGGCAGCACCAACTGCGTTGCCTGGATGTTCGCCCAGAAGGGCAGCTTCACCGTCGACGCCGCCGCCGTCGCCGAGGACGACCTCCTGGAGATCTGCCTCGACGCCGGCGCCGACGACGTCCGGACCGAAGGCGACGCCTTCGAGATCACCTGCGACGTCGACAGCTACGGGACGATCAAAGCCGCCCTGGCCGCAAAGAGCATCGAGACCCTCGCCGCGGAGATCGCCATGGTCCCCAACGCCACCGTGCAGGTCACCGAGGCAAAGGCCAAGCAGGTTCTCGGCCTGATGGAGGCCCTGGAGGAGCAGGACGACGTGCAGAACGTCTTCGCGAACTTCGACATTCCCGACGAGGTCGCCGCCAAGCTGCGGTCGTAGCCCCGGACGATTCCTCGACAGCAGCCCTGCCTGGTGCCGGGCAGGCCTCGCCGCCGCCGTTCGGGCAGATGCGTCCCTTCCCGCGCGGCCGGCCAAAGGCGACGCCCGCCCCGGGCCAGCAAGCGCGACTCCGACAGGTCGCACCGGCGCCTGGATCGACTACCTGGCCTTCCTTGACAACTGATCTGCGAAGAAGATGACGATGGTCCGCAGCTCAAGACGCGGTGCGGGATGTGGCAGTCCGGCGATGTTGGGGGCGGGCCTCGCCGGCGGGGCCCTGTTGCTGGTTTGTCTGGCGGCGCCTACCGGCCCCTGCCGGAGTACCCCATCGCACTCAAGCACGACGCCAAGGTCGAGACCATCGCCTTCGACGTGGACGCCAAGGGCATTCGCCGACCTACATGACCGTGGACCTGCGCCGGCGGTTCATCATGGGCGTCGATCCCGGCGGCTACGCGGGTGACGCGGCCAAGGGCATCGGCGGGGAGGCAACGGTCGGCAGCAAGGGCGGCTTCCGCTGGCACGGTCTGTCCGAGGAAGACCCCCTGGGCGACAGTGGCAGCTTCGCCAACAGGCACCCGGACCACGATGACCACTTCCACGTGGTGAACCATCAGTACCAGCAGGCCCAGGCTGGCAGCGACGTGTACGTCGAGCAGGACGTGAACCAGGAGTGGAAGCCGGGCCAGTGGGCGTACATGAGCGGAATGAAGACCGGCGACTACCACAGCCCCCAACCGATCGTCTCCCGCCACGGCGGCATCGTCAACGACTGGACGCCCCTCGACCCGCCCGAAGAGGCCCACGACTACAAGGACACTGACAACCGCCCGCCGTACTACGTCCTGGCCTTCATTGAGAGGCTACGCTGAGGCCATCGTTAACGGCGCCAAGCACTTCTGGAAGCGGCTTGCCTTCGACTGGCGGACGATCCCGGTCATTCGCTCTGCCGCATGGCCAAGCCGAAGGCCCTGCCCGGGCGCATCTCTACCAGCGGACCGGCAACCAGGCCGCCCAGGGCCCGCCCGGCGAGACGGGCGAGGCGATTGAAGACTGGCTGTGGCCGAACGTGGACCTGACCTACTTCTCCGGCTGCGGGCTGGTGGCCAAGGGCTCGCGGCGATTCTGGCGCCGGCACGGCCACGCGGACCACACCACGATCCGGACGCTTCATTCCGACGTGTCGCTCCAAGACCTCGGCGTGGTGCTGGGCCGGGCCGAAGCGTTCTTGGCAGGTCTATGACTCTTCGTATAATGGCGAATGACACTGGGGCAGAATGAGGGGCCATGCCGGGGGATACTCACGCAGCCACTTCGGCACACAGCAGCTCGGCCTGCTCAAGAACGGTCTGGGTCGCCTTCTCCTGCTTGTCCGGCGGATAGCCGTGCTTCCGCAGGATGCGTTTCACCATTGCTCGAAGCCTCGCGCGGACGCTTTCTTTCACGGTCCAGTCGATGGTCACGTTGCGGTGAACGGTCTGGACGAGCTCCTGGGCGATCTGCCGAAGCGTGTCGTCCCCCAGGACTTTCACCGCGCTGTCGTTGACCTCCAGGGCGTCGTAGAAGGCCAGTTCGTCCTCCCTCAAGCCGAGCGCCTCGCCCCGTTTGTGGGCCTCGCGCATGTCCTTGGCCAGTTCGATGAGTTCCTGGATGACCGCCGCAGTTTCGATGGAACGGTTCTGATACGCCCGGATCGTACGTTCCAGCATCTCGGCGAAGGACCGAGCCTGCACCAGGTTCGACCGCCTGCACGCCCTCACCTCGTCGCTGATCAGCCTTCGCAGCAACTCCACGGCCAAGTTGTGATGCGGCAGGTCCTTTACCTCGGCCAGGAACTCATCCGACAGGATGGAGATGTCGGGCTTCTTCAGGCCCGCCGCCGAGAAGATGTCCACCACTTCCTCCGAGGCGACAGCCCGCGACACGATCTGCCGGATAGCGTGATCGAGTTCCTCCTCGGTCTGCGCCCCCCCTCCGCCACCAGTGGTCTTTCTCAAGGCCGCCCGGACCGCCTGGAAGAACGCTACGTCATCGCGGATGGCGATGGCCTTCGGGTGCGGTACCGACAGGGCGAAAGCCTTGGACAGGTCGCCCACGGCCTGTATCAGTCGGTCCGCGCCGTCGTCCTGGGCCAAGATATGCTCCTGCGCCGCCGGAAGCACCGACAGCCTTTCATCCGGCTTGCCCGTCTTGAACGGCGAATAATCAAAGCCGTGGAACAGGTCGCAGCATATCTCGTGCTTTTCGAGCATGACGGTCACGGCCTGCTCCTGGTCAACGGCCGTGCTGCCCCTGCCGCCGCTCTGCGTGTAGTTGGCCATCGCCTTTTGGAGTTGGTGGGCCAAGCCGAGGTAGTCAACCACCAGCCCGCCGGGCTTGTCCCGAAAGACCCGGTTCACCCGCGCGATCGCCTGCATCAGGCCGTGCCCGCGCATCGGCTTGTCCACGTACATCGTGTGCAGACAGGGCACGTCGAAGCCGGTCAGCCACATGTCCCGCACCAAGACGATCCGCAGCGGATCCCCGGGGTCCTTGAACCTCTTGGCGATTTCCTCGCGGCGGGCCTTGTTACGAGCGTGGGAGGCGACCCGAGGCCCTTCCGAGGCATCCCCCGTCATGACAACCTTGACAGCGCCATGCTGATCGTCTTCCGCCTGCCACTGCGGGCGCAGGGCGATTATCGCGTCGTGGAGGTCCATGCAGATCCGCCGGCTCATGCACACCACCAGCGCCTTGCCCTCCATGACCTCCTGGCGCGACTCGAAATGGGTCACCAGGTCCTCGGCGATCAGGCCGATACGCTTGTCCGTGCCGACCATCGCCTCCAGCCGGGCCCACCTGCTCTTGAGTTTCTCTTTCTTCTCGACTTCCTCGCCTTCCGTCGCCTCCTCGAAGTCCGGGTCGATCTTCGGCTTCTCCTCCTCCTTCAGCTCCAGCTTGGCCAGCCGGCCCTCGTAGTAGATCGGGACCGTCGCCCCGTCCTCCACGGCCCGCTGGATGTCGTAGATGCTGATGTAGTCGCCGAACACCGCCCGCGTGTTCTTATCCGTCAGTTCGATGGGCGTGCCCGTAAAGCCGATGAACGACGCGTTCGGCACCGCGTCCCGCATGTGTCTGGCGAAGCCGTCGATAAAGTCGTACTGGCTGCGGTGGGCCTCATCGGCAATCACGACGATGTTCCGCCGCGGGGAAAGCTCGGCGTAGCTGTCGCCCTTCACCTCCGGCATGAACTTCTGGATCGTGGTGAACACGATCCCGCCCGAGGCCACGTTCAGCAGCCGCCGCAGGTCCGCCCGGCTCTCCGCTTGAACCGGGTTCTGCCGCAGGAGTCCGCTACAACGCGAGAAGGTGCCGAAAAGCTGGTTGTCCAGGTCGTTGCGATCCGTCAGGACGACCAGCGTCGGATTCTCCATCGCCGGATGCAGCACGATCTTGCCCGCGAAGAAGGTCATCGTCAGGCTCTTGCCCGACCCCTGCGTGTGCCAGACCACGCCGCACCGCCTGTCTCCGTCCGGCCGGGCTGCCTCGACCGTCGTCTCCACGGCCTGCCGGACCGCGTGGAACTGATGATACCCCGCGATCTTCTTGGCCGTCCCACCGTCCTCGTCCTCGAACACGACGAAGTGCCGCACGTATTCCAGCAGCCGCCGCCTTTCCAGCAGCCCGGCCAGGAGCACCTGGAGCTGTGGCATCGTCGCCGGGGCCACGTCGTCGCCCTCGACCGTCCGCCACGGCAGAAACCATTCGCGATCCGCCGTCAGCGATCCGACCCGCGCCTCCAGACCGTCCGAAACGATCATCGCCTCGTTGTAGACAAACAGCGAGGGGATCTCCTGCTTGTACGTCTGGAGCTGCTTGAACGCCGTCCAGATCGTGGCGTTCTCGTCCGCCGCGTTCTTCAACTCAATCACGATCAGCGGCAGGCCGTTGACGAACACCACGATGTCCGGCCGGCGGTTGTGCCGGTCCTCGATGACGGTGAACTGATTGACCGCCAGCCAGTCGTTCTTGCTGGGATAATCGAAGTCGAACAGCCACACCTTGTCTCCCACGACCCGGCCGTCTTCTCCTTGGTATTCAACGTCTACCCCCTCGGTCAGCATCCGATGGAAGGCCCGGTTGCTGGCCACCAGCGACGGTGCTTGTACTCGTGTGACCTTCCGGAGCGCTTCTTCTCTCGCCTCCGCTGGGACGGTTGGGTTGAGCCGGTCGATCGCGCCCTGAAGTCGGTCGAGCAAAACGACATCCTGGTAGGACGCCCGTTCCGCCGTCAACTCCCCTGGCGCGATCTCCGGACCCGCAAGCACGGTGTAGCCGAGTTGGTTCAGCCACCCGAGAGCGGCTTCTTCAACGACAGATTCTGTTATGGCGACGGTCATACCATCTCCGTCTCAAATTCATCCAGCCCCCAGAGAGTCCAGTCGTGAGTTTCCTTCTTATACCGCTGCCATTCCTGGTGCAGGTACTGAATGTTCTCCGGGCTGACCAGCGGCCGGTCTATGTACTGGAACTGGTTGAACTGTGGGGCGGCTAGAAAGCTGGGTATGTCCGTTCCCAGGAGGTATAGGCTAACGAAGTGGACCACCTTACAGATCGCCTCGTGCGCGTCCCACAGTTGGCCCAGCACTATCTTTAGCTCGTCTGCATTCACATGGGCGCGGCGACCATGGCTTGCGGCATGTGCGATAAAGTTGTCCACGTAGTCAAGGATCTCGTCACACACGTTAAGCTTGGTCTTCAGGGAAGCCAGGGGTTTGCGGCGGATCGCATCTGTCGGCTTCCTCTGAGCTTCCGCCACTCCCGCTAGTCTGTCGATCTGCTTGTGTCGTTCTGCTGGCAGATACCAATCGAGCAATTCCGGCCCGTCCCGGCTTTCCTTGCCGGCCGCGGTCTGCTTCTGCGCGTAGCGGTACTCCGCTTCCCTGATTGGCTCGAAATCATAGGCAAGCCCTTCTGCCTCCAACATGTGCTTCCGCGTGAAAAGGCCAGCCTTTCTCTCCATGTCGCCGAGCAACCGGTACAGCGAGGTAGTGCCCTTGGTCCTATCCATGAGACGCCGAATTGCAGCCACTTGGCTGACAAAGAACCCCCTGTTGATCAGCTCGTGCATGACGCCGTTGAGTTGCACACCTTCCTCGTCGTCCGCTGGCGCGAGTCGCCGCGCTTCGTTGATCGCCCTGAACACCGCCGCGTCCCAGACCATCTGCTTGATCTGATTCGTGATCGAATGGCGGTCCTTTCCAGCGAGCCACTCGATCCAGGCGCTGCGTTTTGCCTTGTACTCGGCCAATCGTGTTTTGTCGACACAAGCCATGCCTGCTTGTCCCCAGCCGATGCCCTGCCTGTCGCCTGTCCCGGTCAATCGCGGTCAAAGTGTCAAGGGGCGGCGTCCGCCCTATCTGAGGTAGTCACCTACAAACGACTGCACCCCAGCCAGCATGCGCTCGACGGCGCCCGAGTCGACTTGGTCTACCTCGCCGTGGGCGGCATGGTTCCGCAGTGACGCCCACCCTCGGATCTCAGCGGCCTTGGGCGCGTTGTAGACGTCCGACTTAGCAAGCTCCGTGTTCATCGGATCGATCGTCCAGGGGCCACCACGACCCGTTTGTGTTGGGATGCTGTTCTCCACGCACAGCTTCCGCAACGCGTCTTCCAGAACTGCACCAGCCAGGACAGCGGCCGGAACGTGATACCCGCTGGCTACGAGTAGCTGCGCCTGGGCCAGGTAGTCTGCTGCGATCTCGGCCCGGATTAGCTTTGGGAGGTTGTCCAAGAAGCCCTTCTCGTAGTCGTCCTTGATGGCGCGCAGATTGGCAAGGATTTCCTGGACCGCGTGGTCGCTGGCGGCCCAGCCCACGATCTGCTGAAGCCTACGCCAGTGAATGCTCCCTTCAGGAACAATCTGCTGCCAGAGGCTCCCGCACTTGACCTGCCACTGGCGGAAGCGTTCGCTATCTACCTCTACTTCGATTATCCGGTCGCCCTCTTCGATCAGCTCGTCGAAGCGCCCGAGGTACTTGCTGTGCAGTTGTGGCGGTAAGGGCATCATAGGGCCTCCCCCGCGATCCTCTTGGCATCTCGGACGCGGATCTCCCCACTCAGCAGTCTCGGCAACAGCGCGTCGCGCATTGCGGCGAGCGTTCGGGACTCGTCGTCCTTCGCCTTGATGGTTTCCATGATCGCCCCAGCCATCTGGCCAAAGCGACGGGCAACGGGCTCCGGCGGGACGGCCACAAGGAACCCATCGAAGCACGAGACCGGCACTCGCTGTCTGCCCGACGATCCGGTCATATTCGATATGGCGTGCTGGCGGAACTCCTCGGAGCGTGCCAGGAAGTAGGCGTACTCTAGCGGCAGCGGCGGTT
The DNA here is from genome assembly GCA_964575155.1 of uncultured Planctomycetaceae bacterium. Taxonomy (GTDB): domain Bacteria; phylum Planctomycetota; class Phycisphaerae; order SM23-33; family SM23-33; genus CAZNSB01. The sequence goes on from CAZNSB010000022.1 coordinate 18,238, forward strand.
TGCCTCGCAGCACGATGTACTCGGTCGATCCCCAGCCCACCTGCCCCTCGTCGAGAAAATCCACGTAGGCCGTCTTGCCGTTCTCCAGGCAGGGCGTGATGCGGGCCACCAGCACATCGCCGTTGACGAACTTCATGCCCGAGGTGAAATCCCGGTCGATCCAGCCGAGCGGGCGCGGAGAGGCGGTTGGCATGTTGCCCATGGCAACGTATGGGGCGATCTGCCCTTTGCCGAGAGACCGCGTTGGATTGATCTCGAAGGCCTTGGCCAGCGGATTGACGGGCCACCCCTTCGGAATCCTGCCGAGGGGGGAGTCGGTGAAGACCTCCGGGAACAGGGCGGCGGTGGCGGCATCGAGGCCGGGGGGCGTGCGGCCTTCGGCCTTGGCGTGGACGGGGTCGAAGTCCACGAACCAGCTCTTGAAGATCGCACGGGCCATGGCCTCCAGTGTCTCGTTCATCCGCCGGTTCAACTCGATCTTGTCGTCCAGCGTCCCGAGGATGTGGGCGATGGCCTTTTGCTCGGCGATAGGTGGCACTCTTACCGGCAGAGGATGGATGAAGTTCCGGTTGAGCGATGGTTGAGCGCTACCGGAGTTGAAGCGACTGAAATCGAGGCTTCTGAGGAAGTAGTAGGCGAATCGCTCATCGTTTCCGTGGAAATCGATCACATAGAGTGCCGTGTTGAGAGGCCAGAAGTCCACGGTCGAGTAGGTGACGACACCGAACGACGCGCCGCTTCGGCCGACCGTGACCCCGGGGCCTTTCGTCTTGGCTTCATCGTGCCAGCCGGTGACACCGAAGGAACCGATTACAGGCACCCCGCCGGGCCTGCGCTCATATTCCGGCAAGTCATGCCCTCTTTGAAGTGCCACGAACTCGCCGAGGGCTTCCTGTCGCCACGTTCTCATGCTTCATGGACCTCGGGCGTTTTGCCGTTAGCGACCGTCTCCTTCTGCCGGACGCGATTGCCGCGCGTGAAATGCAGGTAGTCCAGAAGGAAAAACGCGAGGATAAGGGCACTGTTGGCAAGAAGGAGCATGATGAAGAACCAGATCGACCTTGGACTTCCGTGAAGACAAAGCGCATACCAGCCAACAAAACCAACGACCAAGTCAGCGCCAGCAAGATAGACCAGCCGGGTGGCGAAGCTGCTGCCGGGCTTTGTTACCTCTTGCCAAGTCCGGCGGTCCCGCATGCCCTCAAGCTTTGAGTAGCTATCAACGCTCCCAAACGGCAACTGGCTACCCCATGTGCCACTGTCGTTCAGGCGAAGTGCCATGCGAAATCGGGAGAGTCGATGCGCCACCCCGTAGTATGACCACCGAGTACGAAGGAAATGGTAGCAGAACATAAGCGTCCCCATGAATGCGATGAGGAGCGTACCATGGATTACGGAGACCTCCTTGATCCCGCCGTCTGCACTGGCCGTTGGCGGGCCGCCGGGAGACAGCCATCGGGAAACGGCCCACGCTGTCACGGCCCCATAGAAAAGCAGGAATATTTTCAGCCACGACATTTCGTCCTTTTTGATCTCCGCGAGTTGCCCGATGGCATGATCCTGCTGGCGAAGCAGCACGGCGATCTTGTCTGAATCGGAAAAGTCCACCATCACCTACCTCCTTTGGCCTTTAGACTGTTTCCCGGACCTACGGTTGATGCGGAGTGCGATCACGTTCTCCGCAATGGCAGCTTCCAGCCGCGCCGACTCGGCGAATTGCTCATTCAGCTTGGCCGTGAGGCGTTGCATCTTCTCTTCAAACGGCTCGCCGTCGTCCTCGATCTCCTCGGCCCCGACGTAGCGGCTCGGCGTGAGGACGTGGCCTTGGTCGCGGACCTCGGCGGTCGTAGCCGACTTGCAGAACCCGGGGATGTCCTCATACTTACCTGCCCCCTCGTCACCCCGCCAAGCGTGGTAGGTTCCGGCGACGTGCTCGATGTCCTCGTCGGTGAACTCGCGGTGGGTTCGGTCGATCATCCGGCCGAGCTTGCGGGCGTCGATGAACAGCGTCTGGCCGCGGCGGTCGCGGAACTTGGCGTTGCCCTTGTTGCGGGCCAGGAACCACAGGCAAACCGGGATCTGGGTCGAGTAAAAAAGCTGGCCCGGCAGGGCGACCATGCAGTCCACCAGGTCGGCCTCGATCATGTTCTTGCGGATGTCGCCCTCCCCGGACGTGTTCGACGACATCGAGCCGTTGGCCAGGACGAAGCCGGCCGTGCCGGTCGGCGCGAGGTGGTGGATAAAGTGCTGCACCCAGGCGAAGTTCGCGTTGCCCACCGGGGGGGCGCCGTGCTTCCAGCGCACATCCTCTCGTAGGCGGTCGCCGCCCCAGTCGGACGTGTTGAAGGGCGGATTGGCCAAGACGAAGTCGGCCTTGAGGTCCTTGTGGCGGTCGTCGTGGAAGCTGTCGGCCGGCCCGCCGCCGAAGTTCGCCTCAATGTGGCGGATGGCGAGGTTCATCGTACCCAACTTCCATGTGGTGGGGTTGGACTCCTCCCCGAAGATCGACACCGCATCCCGCCGGCCGCCGTGGGCCTCGACGAATTCCTCCGACTGAATAAACATCCCGCCTGACCCAAAGCAGGGGTCGAAGATGCGAGCGTTCTCGTGGGGGGCGAGCATCGAGACCAGGACGCGCACCACGCACCGCGGCGTGTAGAACTGGCCGCCCTTCTTGCCCTCGGCGCTGGCGAACTGGGCGAGGAAGTACTCGTACACCCGGCCGAGGATGTCCTTGGAGCGATTTTCAGCATCGCCCAGGCTGATCGTGCTGACTAGGTCGATCAACTCACCAAGTGAGCGTTTGTTCAGCGTAGGCCGGGCATAATCCTTGGGCAGAATACCCTTGAGACGGGGGTTTTCCTTCTCAATGGCGACCATCGCATTGTCGATGAGCTTGCCGATGGTGGGCTGCTTGGCGTTGGCCCGGAGATGCTCCCAGCGAGCGGGTTTGGGCACCCAGAATACGTTGGCACCGAGGTATTCGTCGCGGTCTTCCGGGCCGGCGTGTGGTTCGGCCTGGAGCTTGTCGTAGTGCTCTTGGAAGGCGTCGGAGATGTACTTGAGGAAGATCAGGCCGAGGACGACGTGCTTGTATTCTGCTGCGTCCATGTTGTTGCGGAGCTTATCAGCCGCTCGCCAAAGCGTTTCCTCAAAGCCCAG
>CAZNSB010000023.1:0-17310 GCA_964575155.1 uncultured Planctomycetaceae bacterium
ACTTTCTCCCGAGCTGCGGGATCAACCCAACCGCCGGCGTACGCAAGATACTTCCTCTCCTTCAGCGTACGCACACGCTCTGATCCATGCGTGGTCCAGCGCCACAACCGACCATCGCGGACCATGTAGCCGTCATCCAGCCGGCCGCCCTTGTGCCGCGGGGTCACGATCGCGCGTGAGAACGTCCACGGTCCCGTCCGCAAGGCAAAGATCACCCCCCACTTTTCCACCGAGCAGATGAACACCTCGACGCACGTCCGCGGATACCCTCTGAGCGGAAATCTCTTTAGACGGGGGCCGTTACACATCGGCGCATCCAGGAATCCGTCCCGTGTTGCACGAAGCAGAACGTCGTCGAGCGGCTCGATACTTGTTGCGTTAAAGAGGGTCGGGCCGTCCGCCGGGATGCAGATTATGTCTACGTCGTGGACCCGCTCGCAGCGGCGCCGGATGGATCCCGCTACGCCGATTCGCACACAGGATTGGCGGAGCAGAGTCATCATCCGCAACGCCACGTCCTCGCCATCGGCTAACGAGAGGCCGTCTCGCTGGTGACCTATCCCGCTGTAAGTCCGTGCCTGTGCCAGTTTCAACATGCAAACCTCTCCCCACAAAACGGACATGCCACCGTCCGGGTCTTTTCGTCGCGTGACATAAGATACCTTCGCCCGCCCTCGGTCATACTGTAGGGCCCCCGATGGCCGATCGCCGGGCTTGCTACGTAGCCCAGCCGCGCCAAATTCCGACCATGCTCCATCACCGTCACGTGGTGTCGCTCAGCCAATTGCGCGAGATCGCGCAACGGCGGACAATCACCCGTACGTTGAATCACCTCCGCGATGATCGCCAAAATGCGGGCCTGCTGGCGTGTCGGCAGCCGGCTCGCATGTTGGCATGGTCCCGGCGATTGGGTCATTGACACCACACTGGACCCGGCAAAGATTGTAGGAGCGGGGGAACGGGATAGACGGCCCGTCCCCCGCCGGCCCCGCCTGGTGTCCCCATCCACGCGAGGCAATAACCAATGCCGCCCGGGGCGTGACCCTCCATAGCCACTCCCCGGGCGTAGGTGAACGGGCGGCCGTAATCCAAACAGCCGCACGCAGTTAGACTTCGACGTATGTTTAATAGACTAAACGAGTAGCCGTAGTAGAGCCCCGCAGACCGGTTACTCGGCGCGGTGTTGGTCCTATCATCGAATGCAACATAACATATAGTGTCGACGCTGTTCACAGTTTCAGTTCCGGTACTTCACACGTAAAGCCAGTTGCCGCAAGACTTTACGGCCCGCGGCCGTTTGCCCCTTATAGGACCGCGCTGTTGGCTCGTTTACGGACGTCACGGAGTTAACACCTGTTTCTTGCCTGTGACGAAACCTGTGACAAACGCGGGGGTTAATCACACGCACCTCGCCCGGGTGCGTCCGCTGTTACGTTCTAGGCCACTTTTCACAAGGAAGCGACGGAGCCACCGGAGCCACTACCGGCGGACTGACTCGGCCGCGAGCCCATTCAGCACACCACGATGCATAGCTCGCGTAGAAACCATCGATGGTTTGGTTCAGGCCCGCAGGGACTTTTCCCGGGGGGCCCGGGTAAATGCGCCTGGTGAATTCCTCGCGGGTCAACATGGGATCGCTGGGCAGATCCGCTTCCAAGAAAGCCAAAAGCATCTCGGCCCATTGCAGGACGTCCTCGTCCAGTTGCGGCTCGTCCCTGGACATCTGCTCGGCCCACAGGCGCGTTCGGTCCAGCTCAGTCTGGAGCTGCATCCGCATCAGATAAGTCGCGTAGCCACGCTCCAGCATGTCACTGGTGCCTCGGGGCCACACACGCTTACCCGTCAGGTCCGGCCGGACAGACTGCGCGTACTCGGATGGGCTCAACACCCGGCCGGGAGAACGGCCTCGACGGCTATCCTGCTGGACCGCATGGTTGGCCACGTATCGTCCGTAGGCCGATTGCTCGGGTGGCAATGGCGTTCCGTAGTTGGCCGGCTCGGCGCAGTACTTCGGCCGCACCGGAGACGTCCCGGGCTGCGCGCACCCCACCAGCACCATGACGACTGACACACTCAAGTATCGAAGGCGCAACAACATGACGAAGCCCCTGAGCCGCTACACCCTGAATGCCCACCTAAAACCTACCACAATCGTCGGGCCATTGCAAACGGAATGGCCATTTTTTTTCAGAGTCGCAAAGTCAAAAACCGCGGCTCAAAACCGGGCCGTATAGTGGGATTTAACGGATAAAGCACCCCTGAAAAAGGGGCGGACGGCGCAGCCGAACGGTGTTGAACGGCCACGCCGCCTTCCCAGGGGCCTTCTTGCTTCCCAGATACGCCGACTTTCCGCCTCCTGTCAAGCACACAGCTGCAAACACAAGCTCCTACCGTGCCCCCTCGAACAGCTGCTCTCGAATCACACTCCGGGCCAACGCGCGTGGCAGAATCGGGGGATCATGCTGCGACCGGTAAACGAGGTTGTAGATTTCCAACATACGGAGGAACGCATCGGCCTTGTCCCGGCCAACCGCGTCGCGGATCTCGTTGTACACATCCGCCCGTCGTACCCACGGAGCCACGATCCCCACGCCGAAGATTTCCTTGGCTATGACGCGCATCAATTCGTTGTAGTTGCCTTCATCCGCCGTGCGCAGCACACGGACCGCTCCGTGAGTCGCCATCCGCGGTAAGGGCAATACCTCCTTGACGACGTGTTTGAAGCCCTTCCAGAGCTTGACGGGGTTGCTGTCGGTCCGCCGCCAAATCTCCCGGCCGGTGTACAGCTCCCGCCGGCTGGCCAGTTCCCCGAACAGTTGGGTCGCCGGCGTCGAGAGAACCCACGGTATGTCCAGGCCGCCGTCGAGGCCCAGGAACCGGAGGTCGTCCCCGCCGGGTATCTTCCACCGCAAATCCGCCATCATCAGGCGCCCATCCGCGTCGCGGACGGGTAGGATCGGCATCATGTACCGCCGCCATGGCGATCCAGATCGCCGCGGATCCGTATTGATCACGGCCATCTCCTCGTCGGTGATCCCCAGATAGATCCGCGTAAACAGCGTCAGAAGGCCCGGCAACAGGTACAAGGCGAGCAACGTACCCGGCACGTTACGGAGCCCCCGAATCGAGATTTTCAGCCACTGCTCGGTGAACATCAGGAACGTGGCGCCGAACGGACTCTTCCGGGCCCACCGGGCGTAATGCCCCGGCTCCGCGTAGTTCGGGTACATCCACAGGTTACGCAAGGCCTCCTCGTGACTCATGCCCTCGTGGCGCTTCTTGAGGTAGGAGGCCATGATCGACACCTGGTCCGGATAGTCGTAGAGCTTCCCCAGCTTGCCCGCGCCGCGTTTCGCCGTCACCATCGCCCGGTCCATGGCCGCCATCCGCCCGTCGCTGAGGCCCGCTCGGCGGGCCAGTTTGTGGATCCACTCCGACAGCATCGAGGGCAGATCCCGGTCCCCATACTCGAGCTGTTTGAGCATCGCCTGCGCCACCTCGTGGCTGAACCCCACGTTGATCCGATTGGCCGCGACCAGGTCACGCCACGGCTGCGTCCGATCGCGCATGGCTATAAACGCCTCGCGGAACCAGCGCAGGTCACTCGCCGGCGTAAGCCGATCCAGGGCCCAGGAGTAAGACAGGCCGAAGAGATTGTTCATCCACGTCGGCAAGTTGGTGACCACGTGGCTGTATTTCCAGGCGTTGTTGAACAGGTCCCAGGCCTGCCACGGCAGGGAGTTGTTGACCCGCTCGATCGCCGTCAGGGCGTGCGCGATCGGACCAGGCACCCATTTACCGCTAAGCGGGCCCATGGTGGGGTGAACCATCAGGCGCTCGTAATCCTCGGCCGGGTCGTCGGGCGGCTGGTCAAGAGCAACCGTCTGATCGAGGTAATCGAACAGTTTGAGCACCTCGAGATTGTGCCGCATGTCGGTCAGCGTGCGGGCGATCCGAACCCGAACGTCGCGAATCGGGTGGAGACGCTCGACGACCAGCTGGTCAAACGGATCCAGTAGCTGCACGCGATCGTAGACGCTCTGCCCGTAACGCTTCAGGTTCGTCTCGATCTCTTTGTCGTACAGCTCGGCCGCGGCGTCCGGATCCGGAGTCTGGGTGTAGGTCCCGTCGGCGTGCTTCACCGTCCACAACGCGACGTCGCTGTCCGCATCCGATCGCCGGTGCTTCCACATCCCGCCCCGGAGGCGGTAGTTGGTCATCAGCCGAAATCGCGGGTTCCGCACCCGAACCGTCCCCCGGCGATAACGGGTTTCTTCAGCCGCGCGGCTGGGGTCACCCCTGTGATACAGCCGACGGAGATACGTCCCGCGGCCTGCGCGTCGTAGGTGGATGATCTCCATGACGTTGCGCAACCCGAATGCCTCGAGGTGGGGGTGCAGCCAGGTCAAGGCCTCCAGCTCGTCCAGCATTTCATCCATGATCGACTTGTACGTCGTGAACAGGTCGTGCAGATCCGGGGGCAGGTCCTCGACGGGCCGAATGCCGTCCATCACGTCACCGAGCAGCTGGTTCGTACGGTCGGCTTCCTCGGGCCCGAAGCGGCGCTCCAGATCGTGCATCTTGTCGGTGATCCGCCGGTTCATCTGGCGAGCATCTTCCGACGAGAGTTTCCAGGCTCCCGGCACCCGGGAGAGCCGCGTCCACTGCTCGTCCCCGACCCCGTAACGCAGGCCCCACAACCCCCGGCCGACGTAGTTCACGAACGCATGACGTCGCGTCCCCCTGGGCAGGCTCAATAGCCGGTCGCGGATCCGGTCGAACGTACGCTTCCAGGGGTTCCGCGGATCGGGGATCACCGCTGTTGCACCGATGCCGAACGCCGGCGAGTCCGCCGTGCGGATATGCCGCTCCATCTCCGGCGGCAGTTCCGCGCCCAGCCCGTGACGCATAACGTACTGCACGCGGCTGCAAGCCCGGCCGCGGACCAGCGAACCGGCGTTCGGGTGGTCTTCCGGCTGGACTGGTTCGACGGTGAAACTCTCCGGGTCCTCCTCCGGGCGGTCCGCGTCGCCGGCCTGGTCCCGCCGTTGGAGTTCCTCGAGGACCAACGTGTCCATCTCCTCGTTTAGCGACGCCATCCGGTTCTGCCAGGCGGTATGCGCGACGTCGTCAGGCTCGTCAGTCTCCACGCGCGCCAGGTCGTCCTCCAGGGCCTGGTAGGCCGTGTGCGCCTCGGCGAGCGCACTCCGTACCTCGTCGACCACGTCCTCCGGGTAACGCTCAAGTCCCTCCGGCTCCCCCCGGGCCTCCTCGAACGTCTGGACCTGACGTTCCAGGTCCCCGACAACGCGGGCCTGCTCCGCCAGGGCCTCCCGCTCGCCAAATGGTAGCCCGATCCGCTCGCGTGACTGCACGAGCTGCTGTTCCCATCTGCGCGCGCGGTCCTGTCGCTCGGCGCGCGACGCCGCCGCCCTCTTGACGACGGCAGCCAACCCGGTCGCGGCCATCGTCGGATTCGTGTCCGGAGCGATCTCCATGGCCGCCTCCGGCTGGACGTCCCGTTGAGGCTCGAACAACACCTGTATAGTGTTGGGCTTGCGAATGTGGCCGGGTTCGCTGAAAAGCGGGCGGCCCAGCAAGGGCACGCCGAGCAACGCCCCAATCGGCTCCCAGCGGTTCGCCGCCCGGGCCCAGTCCGAAGTCATGGCATAACGCTTGAGCGCCTCGCCGGTCTCCTTATGCTTCGCCAGCCGGCGTCCGGCGATCGTCGCGCTGAAGGGTTTCAACTTACCCAACCGGGCGATCTCGCCGTACATCCCCTCGAATTCGGCGTTCCGCGCTATCTCCAGCTCAAGTCCCCGCGCCTCCTGAGCGATACGCCGCTGCGCCCGCACGTGGGCGACCTGCAAATGCCGGAGCCGTTGGAGTTCGTGCTGCGCCTCGATGAGGTTGCGGATTACCGGGTTCTCGGACACCGCTGCGCTGATCTGCGCATAGTTCATCGTATCCGTTTGCAGGTCCTCGAACGCCCGTACCGTCAAATCACCCCGCATCAGCTGCTGGTAGAACCTCCACTTCGTAGCGTTGATGAAGTACATGTCCTCATCGCCGCTACCCTTGGTGGCGTAGCGATACAGCTCGACTTCCGGGTTCACGTTGCCCTGGCGTACCGCCCGGCGCAGACCTTGTTCAATCAGATCCGGGCGGTAGGGCGGGTCGAGGAGGTGCTCGGCGACGAGTCGGCCCTGGATATTGACGCCTACGCCCATCCGCTCGAGCGATCCGATTAACACGCGCACCTCGCCGGCGTTCACCTGCGCGAAAAGCTCCGGGAGTTGGCTCAGCGTGTAATCGGGCATCATGGCGATTTCCGCCGGCGAGACCTCGAGGGCGACGAGCTTCCGATGAAGCTCGTCGTACGGGATGAACGCCCCGGCGGCCCGGGCCTCAGCTGAGGGGACGCCCATGTTCAGAAAGACCGCCTGCGTCAGCCGGTCTCGAGCGGTCCGGTGATAGATTTCCGCGATCTTGCCCGCGGCGACACTTAGCTTGCTCCCCGGCAGATCGGGACTCGATGGGTCGAAAAACCGTAGATCAATCCCCGCCTTGCGCATGGCCGTATACACCGTGACCATGGGCATTCCTTCCTCCATCGCCGCCCGGTAGTTATCCTTGATCCACTGAGCCGTCCTTTGCAGGCGGCGGAAGACGCGCCGGTGATGCACGGTCGACTCGAGGATTACGTCCTCCCACGTCCGCTCACCCTTGCTGTTGAGCGCGATTTTCGGGATCTTGCTCCCGAGAATCTCGGCCAGCTCGTCAAACGTCACTACGTCGGCGAAGCGCCAGAAACGGGTAAGCAGCTCCGGCGATACGTTTTTGAACCTACGCAACCTGCTTTCCGGTACGTATTTGCCGTAGGCCTTGCGCTCCGCCTCCTCCGTGATCTCGCCGAAGTGCTGCACCCAACCATCGAGGTGGTGGATCCCGTCGGCCTCCAGCTCCATCGGGGATAAGTAACGCATCAGCGTGTACATCTCCACGATGGAATTCGTGACCGGTGTTCCACTCGAAAACACGAGACCGCCCTTACCGTTATGCAGCGTGTTCAGGTAGAGGGCCTTCATGGTCAGGTCGAACGTTAGCTCGTTCCCCTCGGGGTTGCCTAAGCCGCGGACCTTCTCCATTTGCGTCGTAAACGGAGCATTTTTGGCGTATTGGCTCTCATCGTAGAAGACCACGTCAACGCCCAGCTGCTCAAACGTCAGCCCGTGGTGCTGTTCCACGTCGGCCAGCATCCGGAGCAGTTTGGTCTCAAGGTTCATCCGCGCCGTGCGCATTCGGCGTACCTGGTTCTTGTCGACCTTGCCGGCGGTAGCGTCCGTAATCGCCTGTTCCTGCTCCGCGAGCCGCTTTTGTAAATAGGCCTGGAGGTTCGCCGGATCCATCGGGATCCGCTTGAAGCCCTCCTTGGTCATCAGAATGGCATCCCAGGTATCGCCCAAGGCCATCTGGACCAGCGTGCCGTCGATCTTGCGCGGGCTCATGTCTTCCGGCTGTACGACGAGGAATCGGCCCGCGGGATACAACGCCCGCGCGGTGTCGGCGGCCTGGTCCAGTACTTGACGCGGTAGGACAATCACGGATTTGCGAATCACGCCTAGACGGCGGCCCTCGGCCGCTCCCGCGACCATAACCCACGTCTTGCCCGAGCCGGGAGCGTGGAACAGGAGCGCGCGGCGATCGTGCAGAATGCGCGCCACACTCCGGCGCTGGAAGCCCCGCATCGCCGCGCGCGCCCAAGGAGCCATCGTTGGGAACGTCAACCAACTTCCATCATATTGCCGCCGGACCAGGTTGTTGAATTTCCGGTTGTAGTACGGAACCAGACGCTCAATCCTGCTCGCGTCACTCCAAAGCCAGTCCCCCCAGCGTTCTTGCAGTTCCCTTTGCTTCGCCCGGGCGGCCTCCGTCGCCGGCCAGTTAACCTCGCGTTTCTCGGAGCCGTCCGGCTGCGTAACCCTCTCCTTGATCGTCGGCATAATCAAATTGAGCGTGTCGCTGAGCAGCACCGGCATCGGCACATCCGGAGTGCCCCATTGGTCGCGGCCGATCACGGTGTTGGCAATGCCAGTCGAATCGCTGACCAACCAGCGGCCGGTCTCCGGTGAATACCTGATTTCGAGGTTGCGCGTACCGGGATCGTCGCCAATCAGCTCGTCCGCGAAGTGCTCGAGGACGTCGGCGGGCACCCAGGCGGCGCCCAAGGAGACCTGAATCTCTTCGGCCTCCAGGGGCTGCGGTTGGACCTTATCCAAGGCAACCACATTGGCCCGGTACCGGGGATCCAGCTCCGCCGCCGCGCGGGCCGCCTGGAGTTTGCCGACCACGTCTCCACTGAGGTATTCCTCGGCAACCACCAGGCGGCCGGAGGGATCCTCGAACGCCGCGCCCGCCGCCACCAGCTCTCCAACCGCCTGCTGCTCGGGCAAGCCGGTCAGCTCGGCCAGCCGGCGCCGATCGAGGCCGCCTGACTCGTTGAGCAACACGGGGATCGCGTCGGTGGGAGTATCGACCCGAGTTATCGGCGCTGGTCGATCGAGCACCCGGCGGGTGAACACCGGCCCGGGACGCGTCTCGCCGGTCCTGGCGTCAACCTCCTCCAGGGCCGCTAGGATGCTCGGGGTCCACTGGTCGCCTAACACCCCAAACGGTCGCATGTTCGCCGTGCCCCGGACGGCCTTGTTCCTCCGAACGAAACGATCATACGCCGTCCGTAATTCCTCGAGCTGACTCGCGTAATCCTCCTCCGATTCGGCCTGAAGCTGCTCGCGCAGCAAGCCCAGCAAGCGGTCCCGCAGTTCCACCATCCCTTTGACCCGCTGCAAGGTCCGCCCCGCCCCCCGCCCGCCGGCCATAAGCTCGGCTTCGATGTTGCGCGCCCCTTCCTCGGTGTTGCGATGCAGTCCACCGTCAATCAGGGCAAGCTCCCCGCGGCCCGGAAGGTTGTCGGGTTCGGGTGACGCAATCAGATCCAACGGCTCGGGGCGTGCGGGCCGATCCTCCGGCATCTGCATGATCGCTTCCGGCAACCGCGCGACCGCCTGGGCCAGCTGCTCGGCAAGGGGCGTCTCCCCCGTTCGTTTGACCGTAATGTCCGTAGGTCCACGCGAACGACCGTACTTGCCGCCGAGTTCGACCTTGCCCAGCAACATTTCCGGGTGGTCGTGGTAGTACTCGTTCCAGGATCTGGTTATCGGATCGCTGTACTCGGTCCCCGGGGCCATTTCCTGCTCGCGGCTCTCCAGCCATCGGGGGGCCGTCTGCGGTGGGTCTCCCTCCTGTCGCCGCCGCATGAAGATGATGTCGGCGATCACCCGGGTGCGCGGCAGACTCTCCTCGTTCAGGCGGATCGCTCCCAGAAAATCCAGCTTCTTCGCCAGGGTGTTCCGGGTAAACGCGTTGACCTTGTCCAACGTCCCGTGGGACGTAATGAACGCCAACACTCCGTGCGGGCGCAGCAGATCGGCAGCCCGGACGAAAAAGTAGTCGTGAATGCGGCCGGTCAGCGAGGCCGGATACCGCGCATCGAATACGCCGTAGCCGCCAAACGGCACGTTACTGATGACCAGGTCAAAAGCCTCGTTCGGCAGGGCGGCGTTCTGAAAGCCGATGACCCGGACGTGACTGTCCGGGTAGAGCAACCGGAGCATTCCGCCGCTGATCGGATCCAGCTCGATCGCCACACGTTGGCTCGCCCCGCGAAAGTCCTCCGGCATAAGTCCGTAGAAATGCCCCACGCCCGCGGCGGGTTCCAGCACCCGCCCGCCGGTAAACCCGAAACGGCGCACCGCATCCCACATCGCGCCTACCACCTCTGGGGGGCTGTACATCGCGTTGAGACTCGCATCTGCGGCCGCTTCCAACTCCTCCTGGGTAAGGACCTCGTGGAGGCGAGCGCGCCGACTTTCCCAATCGGGTGAGTGCTGGAAAATCCCCCGCACGCTCCCCCAACCCTTGTAGCGTACCAGCTCGCGGGCCTCATCGATCGTCGCGGCCCGTTCCTCCGCCTGGATCCGCTTCAGCAGCTCGATAGCCCGGAGATTGTCATCCGCCCAGGTCTTGTCACCACCGCGGAAAAGCTCCTGCGCCAGATCGAGGGTGATGACGAAGTCGCGGCGCAGCCCGGACGGGGCCTCCGCGGTGTGCTTTACGGGCTCGGAGGGGACTGCGGGCGGCTCGGCGCCGGGCTCGGCTCCTGCTCGTCTTCCGGGCTGCTCGGGCCCTCGTCCAGCTCCGGCACGGGCCGCTCTTCCTCCAGGACCTGCCCCAGCCCGCGGTCGTTCACCAGCAACTCCTGCTCCTCCGCGGTCGGCAGGAACAGGTCGTTGGCCACCAGCTCCCCCGCCTCGAGCGGGTGCAGCCCCGCCTCGACCAGGGCGGCCCATTGGTCCGCGTACTGCTCGGCCAGGTCGTTCGCCTGGCGCCGGAGGTCCTCCTCGGCCACCTCCGATCCCGCCTCCTCCGCCCGCTCCCGGAGCAGCTGGAGATATCGCTGGGCCAGGGGGCTCAGGGCCGCGTTCAGGCTCCGCTCCCGGCGGGGTTTCCGGTTCGACGGGTTCTCTGGCTTCGCGGATTCGCTCACTTACGGGCCTCGCAGCTTTCGGTACCCGGGGAGGTGCTTCCCCCAGTATAAGTATACCCTTTTCTCCGGCCCGAAGCCGATCGAGCGCATCCCGTTCCCGCGCGCGCATGACCGATAAACTCTCGGGCCAGTCAGCCAACTCCTCGAAAGCCCGCCGGCGCAACGCCAGGTAGACGTCCGGCACGTCCTTTTCCGGGAGTAGATCACCGTCGGCATCGAACAGCCGCTCATACTCGTCACCCAACGCATCACGGAGCTTCCTTCCCCAGGTCGGTGGGTCGTACAGCGCCTCTTCAGCCGCATAGTCGACGGCTAGCTGCAGAATCCTGCGCCAACGTGCTACCGCAGCCAGCCGGACCGCCTCTCCGACTTCGCCGCCCAGCACTCCCTGCGTTCCCGGCTCCCCCACGATAGGAGCCGTTTCCGGGCCCTCTGGCGTTTCCGGTGGCTCCGGAGGCGTAGGGGGTCGTGCCGGGCGCTGAGTGGGGGTTTCTGCGGCTCTACCAGGCTCCTGGGCCCGGACCCGCTCTCCCGGGGGCTCGACGGCCCTGATGCCGTCGGCCAGTTCTGAGGGCAAACGCGGCATAGCCGACCATCCCACCACGTAGCGCAGATAGTCCGCCATATCCCGGGCTAATACGCCAGCACGATGCTCCCGTTCGGCTGCGGGCGTCTTTTTTAAATCGCCGTAGGCATACTCCTCGATGAACTTGTCTAGTCCCGAAATCCCCCCGCGGGCGTGAGCTTCGTGAAGGTCCCAGAACAGCTCTTGGGCCATAACACCCGTGGGAAGCTCGACACTGTCTAGGGTTTCCCCAGGTTCTAGCTGAGCGGCCCACCAATCTTCCGCGCGCCCGTACATTCCATCGACGCCGGGCATTTTCCAGCCGGGAGGGATCCCAGGAACGGGACGGTCCCCACGACGGCCCGGGCCGCGTTGTTCGCGAAGCTCGGCTGGCCGGCGTTGCGCCGCACGCTCTTCCTCAATCTGCGCCGCCGCGTCCTCGCCGGCCAGCTGGCCCCACGGCACGCCCGTCTCATCGATCAACTCCCGCACCCGGCCGCGCAAGGCCTCCGCAACGTCGCGCGGCGTAATAGCGGCCGGCCACGTCGCGGGAACACCAGGCATAAACGGCGGACCGGCCGCGGGGTTATCGACAGGTACGAGCAACGGCTCGTCTTCGGGCGGGTTCATCCAATACGGTGCCTGCTCACCGTGGTCAATCAGTTGCTGCGCTGCGACCTGCATCCTATCCGCCGCCGCCAGGGCTTCCGCCGCCGCGGGTCCTTCCAGACCGGGCACCGCCGGCTGTCCCCCCGGCTTTCTCGGTGGCGGGGGCCTACGCTCCCCGTGGGGGAGATAACCATGCCGTGTTGTGTCCCCCGGCTGGCCCGCCGCTTTTCCGACGGCACGTCGGAGACGCTGGTATTCCTGGTCGCCCTCGAGGACCTCGGGTGGCGTCTCGGCCGAATAACCCCTTCTGCGCCAGTGACGCCACAAAGCCTCTTCCTCGGCCGAGCGTTTCTCGGATGGTCTGGTCGCAGCCTGCGCCTTGGCGGCCGGCGCGGGCCGGAGATTATCCAATTCCCTTTGCAGGTCCTCCAGCAGCTCCCGGTATGCCTGTGCCTTCTCTTCCAGCCCGTTCCGCCGCCAATCACGCGGCTGCATGTTTCCGAGCCGCCTGGTGACACTTAGGAGCTGGGTACGAGTCCCCTTGATCATCCGCTCGAGGTCCGCCCGCGTAGGTTCAGAGAAAGGGCCTGACGACGGACCGCGGTGCACTTCAGACGGTGGTTTTTCACCAGCAGCGGTTGCAGACCGTTCGGTAGGCTCGACGGGGACTACCGCGTCTTTTCCGGGTTTTTCCACCGTTTTCGCAGGTTTTTCCACGGTTTTACGTCGTTCCCCGGTCGTTTCCTCACGCGCAGCTCTGCGACTTACCTGCTCGGGGTGGTACCAGGCCACGAACCCCCGCAACAACGCCGCCTGGTCCGCGGGCAGGTCCTCGAAGTTCCTCGCCCTGCTCCGCTCGTAGAGCCGTTGAATTGCCTGCCCGGTGGCCCGAATCTCCGCATCATCCGCCCGGGCCTCCTCGGCCATCCGCATCCACCGAAGGATCAGCCGCCCCGGCATCCCGCCACCCTGGGGCATCTCGGGGATATCGCGCCAGTCGTTCGGGATCCGTTCGCTGCCGCCGTACTCAACGGCGAGGCCTCGCGGACGGAAGGGATACCGCAGCAAATCGCGCCCGTGGAACAACAACGGAGCCACCACCCCGGCGATCAGCACATCCAGCCAGTCACCGCCCTCCGCCGCCGCCACGCCGGCGAACAGTCCGCCGGTCGCTGCGGCTCGCCGGAACCGGCCCCGAACGCCTCTTCCGATTGTGCCTAACGCGACCCCGACAACCGCCTCCTTGGCCGGTTGCCCGCCGGGCTCCGTCGCCGCCCGCGCCCCGAAGAAGGTGGCCGTACCCGCGGCCTCCTCGATAATTCCCGCCTCGCGGGTCAGTCGCCGATACTCCTGCATGGCCGGCCCGGTCAGGGACCGCGTCCGCTTGACTTCGGCCTCGGCGGCTTTGGCGGCCCGAGTCATCGCCGTGTCCAGCCGGGCGCCACGCACGGCGGCCCGTCCCGGAGCCCGGAGCGCACCCATCCGCCGGGCCAACGCAAACTCCGCCGCAAACACGGAAATATCCCCGACCGCCTGGAAGAGTTTCTCGAAGCCGCGAGCCGGCGGGAGAGCCTCAACCGTGCGCTGGGCGAGGAGACGATAGAACTCGCTCTGATGTTCCAAGGCCTCTTCGTCGACCAGCGGCAGACCCAGCTGGATTTCCTCGTGGATCTTCCGTTCCAGGTCGTGCGTGTCGACGAAGGAGCTACCCCCCTTGGCGTCAACCGTCCCGTCCGCGAGCATCCGGGCCTGAAATGTCTCCGGCATCGACCGGTACCACTCGTCCCACTCGATAATCTTGGTAATTTGCGGATCGTACAGCCCCGAGGCCAGACGGTATTGCAGCTCGGCCTGCACGGCCGCGCGCAGCTGGTTCGACCCCCGGAACTCTCCGCCCGAGACCAGCCCCCATATCTGCTTCGCGCGGGCGACCCACGGCTGCACCAGCCGCTGCGCATACACCGGCGGTTCGTCCAAGGGTTCCGTCGGGTAGCGTTCCTGTTCGGCTTCGTATTCCGCTGCCTGCAAGCGCCGAGTCAGGGCCTCGTGGGCCTCCACGTCCGGCGAGGGCAACCGGGCCCGCTCCGGGCCGATTATCCGCTCCACCGCAGCGGCCTCGGCACCGGGCATCTCCGGCGGCTGCTCAATCGCCTGCAGCAGGTCCTCGTAAGTCGGCCGGGCCAACCCCACGTGAATTTCGCGCAGCATCTCCGGCGTAACTTCGGCGATGCTCTCCACCGTTCGCCCAGCGGCGACCCGGTCGCGCACCTGATCGGTAAGCGAGGGCACCCGCGCCCCGGCCTGTTCAGCTCTGCCTACCCGGGATCGGACCTGATCGGCCAGGCTCTGGCCCTCCACGTCCCGGGCAAGCACTTCGCCGGCCTGGTCAGCGTCTGCGAGCAGCCGGTGCGCCGCCGCCTCGCGGGCAATAGCCTCAAGGTCGTCGGGCACGTTGGCGCAGCTCCTGTAGGCCATTCAAAGCGCGGTGCACGTCCTCCTCGCTCAACGGCCCCCCACCGTGTTTCTTCCCGTCCGCGCCCCGGAAGCGCGGACCCTGCTCCACGATCTGTTCGGGCGTGGGAGCATTCTGCGATAGCCACTGGTTGACCGCTGCCTCCTGGCGGGCGTCCAGGAAGGGCACCCGTTGCTGGAGGGCATTGTAGGCCTCGAGCCAGCCGCGGACCGGATCTCGAGCCCTCTTCGAGGCCAGGCCACCGCCGAGCCCGAGAATCCCGAAGATGTCCTCCTGCAAGCGCGTCGGCGGCATAAGGCTACCGGGCGCTTCCTGTCCGCGCATATACGCGGCGGGGGCGGCCGCGATAAGGTAAGCATCGACCGCCGCGCCCGGTTTACCGCGGCGGATCTCGGCCAACGCCGGGGGAAGTAATGTCTCTTTCGCCCCATCACCCCTTCCGGCGAACCCCGCCGGATCCTTGAGCATCAAATACGCCTCGGTCGCACGACCCGGCCGGCCTTGTTTCACTTCCTCAACGGCCGCCGCCGCGGCGTCGGCTTGCATCCGGTTAAGGCGTTCTTTGGCCGTCGGCACGGCCGGGCCGGCGACCCCTTTGATTTGCAGAAACGCTTGCACGCCCCGATGGTCAAAGTTGCCCCGGGCTATCTCATTCGCCGCGAATTCCTCCAGGCTCCGCCACTTCACCTGGTTTTCCGGCCGCGCGAGTTCCCGTTGTAGCTTCAGAATGTTCCACGCCCGCTGCTCCCGGGCCCGTTGGCGAGCGAAGTCCAACTCCGCCCCCCGCATGGCCAGGTTGCCGCCGGCCAGCTCGTCCCGGTATCCCTGCCCCCGCATTTGCTGCTGGGCCGTCTGCTGGCGTACGTAGCCCTGATACCCCGACTCCAACCTCGCATTCGTACCTGCCGGCCAGACGCCTTTCCCCATCAGTTCGGGCGCAAACATCCGAGCCCACTGCGCCGGAGACAGCGGCGCGTCATACGTCGGCCGTTCCGGAATCGCCGGAACCCGGGCCGCCGGGGCCGGGCCGAGCAGCTCGCGCAGAGCATTCAGATCCAAGCCGCTTGACCCGACCTGCTGGGCACGCACGCGTTGGGGCGACGTTGCGGGGACCGCCCCCGCAAGCCGTTCGGCACGCTCGGCCGCCACGTCCTCGACCGCGGCGTCGTAACCAACGTCCTCGAGGCGCGCGTATCTGAACAGATCCGAGGCCCCTATGGCCCGCGGAGAGACGTCAATGTCCATCTCCATTCCTCCGTCGTACCGCGCCGTCGTAACGAGCGAGGTGCGCCTGGATCGTCGTATTCAACTCGTGGTGCAACGTGATCAAACGCTCCAGCTGTTCGTCCACCTGCTTGCGCCACACGTCCCAGTCGTGATCCATCATCCTGATGGCTTCCGTGTTGAGCCGCCGCTCCGTTCGCTCCTCCGCGAACGCCCACATCCCCGCCACCGCCAGGGTTACAATCCCCACCACGCTCGCGACGTTCAGCAGCAGCCGGCGATTGTGATTGTTGTTCACCGCCTTTTGCTGCCTTTGCGCGTTTTCCTCTTACGGTGGGGGCGCTGCCCCGTGCTGGCGACGCACACCGCCCACGGATCCACCTGCTCCTGCTCGGGGAGATTGCGTTGGCGCCGTTTGACCTGCCGAACGCACGCCATCAGTTTTTTGGGCATCATTGGATCTCCTACATGTAGTCATACGTCCCCGCCAACCAGTCCATGAACTCCTGGCCGGGCTGGCCCTGCCCTAAGGTGGCACCCCACTTAGGGTCGGGCGTTTCGATTGAGCCGGTCAGCCCGCCCGCGAATTGGTGCAGGCCGCGAACCATCGGCGCGGCGTCATCGTCCAAGGCATAGTCCACCGCCCCACCGGCGAGGCCTCCGATTCCCCCACCCAGAGCCGCTCCCGCGGCGACGCTTAGGCCGCCTGTCGGTACGGCCAGCAGCGCCCCTAAGGCAGTTCCCGCCCCGGCCCCGCCCAGCCCGAAGAGCCCCCGGCTCGCTCGTTGCTGCTTGCGCAGATCCTCGCGCCGTCGCTGTTCCTTGGCGTAATTAGTCGCCGCCTCGGCCACCCCCTGGATTTTCTCGCGTTCGATCTGGGCGGTGCGCATGGCCAGTTCCATCTTGCGGGCGCTCTCCACGTCGGCCAGACGCAACAGCTCTCCGGCCATCTGCCGCGCCGTCATCGTCGGAAAACTCTGTTTGATCGCCGGGTACGCCACGACTGATTTTCCTTACTAAAAGATGTTGCCGAGAATCTGCCCGCCGCCGCCCCCGAGGAAATTCAACAGCATCTCCGCCCAGTCGAAGACGTCCGTCTCGAGGCTTTCTTCGTACGTTTCCAGCGCCTCGCCCCGCTCCGCGCTCTCCCGCTCGTACTGCTCCTTTGCGTAGCGCAGAGCCTCGAGGGCCAGCAGGTCGGGCGGTTGCACGTCGACGCCGGCCTCGATGTCCGCGGCCATACCGGTCACGTCGCCCAGCGCGCCCTGGTAGGCCTGTCGCAGACGCTCTTCCCCCCCGAGAAACTGCCCCAGCCCGGTAATAGCCTGTTGCCGGGCCTGCTCGTTCGCGGTCGCGATCTTGCCCCCGAGTTGGACGCCGCCGGCGGACGCGATCGTCTGCAAGCCGGCCGCACGCTGTATATCCGCCCCCGAGCCCAGCACCCCGCGGGCCGCGGCCCGCTGCGTTTGGGCGCTCCCCGCCCGGGCGGCCGCCTGGGCGAGTTGCAGTTCGAGGGCAGTGCGCTCCTCGTCGCTAATCAGACTGTACTGCTGCCCCGTTCGGCGCAGCAGCTCATTCCGGAGTTGTGCGCGGATCGGATCAGCTTCAAACCGATCCAGCTCCTCCTCGAGGCTGCCGGCGAAACCTTCCAGGCGTGAGAGCGCCCGGTTCCGCCAGGCGTCTTCCTCGTCCGCGGCGATCCCCGCGGCTGCCAGGGTCGCGGCCGCGGCCGGCTCATTGGCCAGGTTCGCCTGGTAGAAGTCGTAGAAGAGGCGGGGGTCCTCGAAGTATCTCGCGTACTGCTCGGGGGTCTCCGGCCGAAACAACTCAACG